>CAIYYE010000225.1 GCA_903930395.1 uncultured beta proteobacterium | reverse complement strand
GCATGCCGTCGATTTCCGGGATGGCGTAGCCGACCTGGAAGAGCACAGCTTTCAGTGGCATGCCGTCCACTGCGGGCAGATGGCTGACCTGGCCACGACCGGCGCGCTGCGGCAGCCAGGCGAACTGCGCGAAACGAGGTGCATCGGCGCCGCTCGCCATGATCAGTACGGGGGCTTCGGCCTGAATGTTGCCGGCCGCATCGAGCGCCTGCCAGCCAGCTTCTGTCTTGTTCAGACGGTCGACTGCCGTATTGAAGCGCGTCGTGACCCGTTCGGGAAAAGCATCGAGCGCCGCCCGGCAGACCGACGGGGGCTGCACCCAGCCGCCCGTCGGAAACCACCAGCCGCCGATATTCACCGGTTGGCCCAGCACCCGGCTGGCCTCGTCCTTGTCGAGAAATTGCAGGATGTCTGGTGGCAGGCCGAGTTGCTCAACCGTGCGCCGCTGCTGTGCTTCATGCTCGGCTTCGCGGGCCATATGCAGCACGCCGCAGGGCGACCAGCGGGTCTCGGGGAGCTTGGCGAGGAGGGCGCGAGTGGCGAGAAAGCCGGCACGGGTCAGGCGGGACAGGCGGTTGTCGTCGGCGCTCGGCAAGGGGCGCAGCATGCCGGCCAGATTGCTCGAGGCACCGCAGCCGGCTTCAGGCTCAGCCTCCAGCACGGTGACCTGCCAGCCGGCAGCGGCCAAAGCATGGGCGGTGGTGCTGCCGGCAATGCCGGCACCGATAACGATGGCCCGGCGATCAGTCGGTGCGGGATGGCGCTCAGGGCGGCGTGAGCGGAAACGGCCGACCAGCATCTGCCGCTTGCCGACCGGGCCGGGGCATTTTTCCACCTCGAACTCGGCGTCCTTGAGCGCCTGGCGGACATGGCCGGCTACCGTCCAGGTAGCCAGCGTCGCGCCCGGTGCGGTCAGGCGGGCGAGGCCCTTGCAGAACTGCGGCGACCACAGTTCCGGGTTCTTCGGCGGCGAAAAGCCATCGAGAAAAAAGGCATCGACCGAGGCGTCAATGGTGCGCAGCTGGGTCGCCGCATCGCCAAATACCAGGGTCAGGATGACCTGGCCTGCATCCAGTATCAGCCGGTGCATACCCGGCGTCAGCGGCGGCCAGTGCGCTTGCAGTTCAGTCGCCAGTTCGGCGAATTCAGGCCAGGCCTGCTGGCAGGTGGCAAGGTCGGCCCCGGTCAGCGGAAATTTTTCAAAGGAAACGAAATGCAGCCGGCGGCAACGCTGTTGGTCGTCCCGCCAGGCCTGCCAGGTGGCCAGAAAATTCAGTCCGGTGCCGAAGCCGGTTTCGAGGATGACAAAGCGGTCGCGTTCCTGCCAGCGTTGCGGCAGCCCGTTGCCGCCGAGAAAGACATGCCGGGCCTGGACTGGGCCGCCGAGGGCGGAGTGATAGACGTCGTCAAAGGCGGCGGAGTAGGGCGTGCCGTAGGCAACGAATCCGATCTTTGCTGGCTGCAGCTTGTCCACTAGTGGAGGCGGGAATGCGGGCCTGTGCCGGGGGCCGGTGTCTGCACCGCCGGGGCATAGTCGAGGCCCAGATTCCACTGGGCGTTCTCGGCGCCCGCCCGCAGCATGGCGCACAGGGCCTGCAACAAATCAGCGTTGAGCCCGAGCTGAAAACTGCGTTCGCGGCCCTCGCGGAAAGTCAGGCTGAAAGTGCCGTCACTCAGGGTGTCGCATTTGACTTCGCTGGTCAGCAAGGGCGTCATGCCGAGCGGGTAGGTGGCCTTGGCATCGGCAAAAGGCTGGTCGAAGTTCGGCGCCTCGGCTGGTGGCTTGCCGGCCAGCGGGGCGGGCTGATTGCCAAGCAGCCCCGCCAGATGCGGCCACATTTCCCGCACAAAACGCCGCGTCAGCCAGACCCGAAATTCCTCGTCAGCCTGCGTAGACACGCGCAGGACCAGACGATCCTGAACGTTGTCGTTGGCAATCTGCATCTGACGAATTTGCATGGCTATTTATCGAAAGGTGATGTGTGAGCGAGCGCCGCCAAATCAAGGCGCCGGCGGCCGCCGCATAGCGAGCTATGCAAGGTCACCGGCAACGCCGAGTTGGCAAGCGCAGCCACACATCATTCGGGGCGCATGGAGGGGAAGAGAATTACGTCTCTGATCGCTGCGGCATCGGTCAACAACATGATCAGCCGATCAATCCCGATCCCGCACCCGCCCGTCGGCGGCAGACCGTATTCCAGTGCCCGGATGAAGTCGGCGTCGTAATACATCGCCTCCTCATCGCCGGCATCCTTCGCCTTCATCTGCTCCTGGAAGCGTGCCGCCTGATCTTCGGCGTCGTTCAACTCGGAGAAGCCGTTGGCAATCTCGCGCCCGACAATGAACAGCTCGAACCGCTCGGTGATTTCCGGGTTCGAGTCCGAGGCACGGGCCAGCGGCGAGACTTCGACGGGGTAGTCGATGATGAAGGTCGGTTCCCAGCATTGGGCTTCGGCGCAGGCTTCGAACAGCTGCAACTGCAGGCTGCCGAGGCCGCCCGGCTTGACCGGTTCGCCAAAGGCCTTGATCTTGGTCCTGAGGAAGTCGGCGTCGGCCAGTTGCGCATCGGTGAAGGACGGCTGCTCGCGCTGGATGGCCTGGCAGATGGTCAGGCGATGGAAAGGCTTGGAGAGGTCGAGTTCTCGTCCCTGGTAGATGAAGACTTCCTTGCCCAGCGCCTCGCGGGCGGTGTGGCGGAGCAGGCCTTCGGTGAAGTCCATGAGCGTATGGTAGTTCGCATACGCCTCGTAGAACTCCATCATGGTGAACTCGGGGTTATGGCGCGGCGAGAGGCCTTCATTACGGAAGTTGCGGTTGATTTCGAAAACCTTCTCGAAGCCGCCGACGACCAGACGCTTGAGGTAAAGCTCCGGGGCGATGCGCAGGAACTGCTGCATGTCGAGCGCGTTATGGTGCGTGACAAAAGGCTTGGCCGAAGCGCCACCGGGGATGGGGTGCATCATCGGCGTTTCGACTTCCATGAAGCCGTGGCCGGTCATGAAATTGCGGATCGACGAAACGATGGCCGAACGGGCGCGGAAGGTGAAGCGCGTTTCCTCGTTCATGATCAGGTCGACATAACGCTGGCGATACTTCATTTCCTGGTCGGCCAGGCCGTGGAACTTGTCCGGCAGCGGGCGCAGCGACTTGGTCAGCAGGCGGATCTCGGCGGCCTGGATGGACAGTTCGCCGGTCTTCGTCTTCATCAGGACACCGGAGACGCCGATGATGTCGCCGAGGTCCCAGGTCTTGAAGTCGGCATAGACTTCTTCGCCGACGCGGTCGCGCGTTACGTAAATCTGGATGCGGCCCGACAGGTCCTGGATGGTGGCGAAGGATGCCTTGCCCATGACGCGCTTGAGCATCAGGCGACCGGCGACCTTGACCTCGACCGGCATGCCTTCCAGTTCTTCTGCCGTTTTCTCGGCATAGCCTTCAAGCACCTTGGCAGCGGTGTTCTCGCGCTGGAAGTCGTTCGGGAAGGCTTTCCCGGTCTTGCGCCATTCGGCCAGTTTGGCGCGGCGCTCGGCGATGAGCTGGTTTTCGTGAAACTCGCTGGGCTCGTTTTCGTCCTGCTGGACCGGGGCTTGCTGTTCGGGGTTGGACATGAAGAATCCTTGGGGAAAAGGGGGGTACTGCCGGCAGATGCCTAGAACCCTGAATTTTCGCCGATTTTGGGTGATTTGGACAAGGCTGATGGCGCTTGTTTTCGGCGGGATGGCTGCTGAAGAAGCCGGGGTTTTGCCCCTGATGGGTGACTTGTTTTTTTGTTGCGCAGTCAGAAAAAATGCGCCCGCCAGAAAGGCCGAACCCCAAGCCGATTAACCGGGGAAATACCAACAATTGCCGACCAGCCACGCCAGACAAGCCGGCGCAGCTGGAAACCCCTGAGGACTAGCCCGTCAGCGGCTTGACGACGCGCTTGACCGCGGTGTCGTCCGGGTGAGGATGGATGGTGAAGCCGAGGCTGGTCATCAGGCGGAACATCTTGGCGTTGGTCGACAGCACGTCACCGACCACGGCGCGATAGCCCTTCATGCGGGCGCACTCGATGAGCGCCGTCATGAGCTTGCGGCCGACGCCGCATTTCTGCCAGTCGTCGCCAACAGCCAGCGCGAATTCGACGGATTCGCCATCGGGATTGCCGACATAGCGCGCCACGCCGATCTGCTTTTCCTTGCCTTCGTCGACGCCGTCTTCATTGAGCTCGGGCATCGTTGCGACGAGGGCCATTTCGCGGTCGTAGTCGATCTGCGTGAAGCGGACCAGCATGGTCTGGGTCAGTTCGCGCAGGGTGTCCATGAAGCGGTAATAGCGCGACTCGTCGGACATCGCCTTGACGAATTCCTGCTCCATGTCGGCATCTTCCGGGCGGATCGGGCGGATGGTGACGATCTTGCCGTCGTTCATCTGCCATTCCTGAATGAGATGGACCGGATACGGGTAGATCGACATGTGGGCGTAACGGTCGCCCGAGGAACTGGCGGCATGGTCGATGACGATGCGGGCATCGGCGGCGATGGCGCCGTTTTCATCGACGATCAGAGGATTGAGGTCGAGCTCCTGGATCCACGGCAGTTCGCAAACCATTTCGGAGATGCAGAGCAGCACTTCCTTGAGAGCTTCGCGGTCGACCGGCGGCATGTTGTGGAACTCGTCGAGTATCTTCGAAGCACGCGTCGAGTCGATGAGGTCCTTGGCCAGGAATTTGTTGAGCGGCGGCAGGGCAACCGAGCGGTCGCTGAAGATTTCGACGTCGAAACCACCGGCACCGAAGGTGATGACCGGCCCGAAAATCGGGTCGCGGAAGACGCCGATCATCAGTTCGCGGCCGTTCGGCCGGGAGAGGAAGGGTTCAATCGAAACGCCGTTGATCTTGGCGTTCGGGTGGCGCTTCTGCACGGTGTCGATAATGTCGTGATAGGCGTTGCGGACGGCCGGCGCATTCTGGATGTTGAGGCGAACGCCGCCGGCATCCGACTTGTGCGTGAGGTCG
>CAIYYE010000224.1 GCA_903930395.1 uncultured beta proteobacterium | reverse complement strand
GACCATTTTGAAATGTGCGCCCGCGCCGACTTTGCCCTCGAAGCCTTCGGCCCGGATGCCGACAAGCTGGCCTTCCTGGTCGATGGCTATGTCGGTGGACCGGGCATGATCACCACGGCCCGCCGGCAATACCCCAACCAGTACCTGCACTACCACCGCGCCGGCCACGGCGCCGTCACCTCGCCATCATCCAAACGCGGCTACACCGCCTACGTGCTGGCCAAGATGAGCCGCCTGCAAGGCGCCTCGGGCATCCACGTCGGGACCATGGGCTACGGCAAGATGGAAGGCGACAAGGACGACCGCGCCTGCGCCTACATCATCGAACGCGACAGCTATCAGGGGCCGGTCTACCCGCAGGAATGGTACGGCATGAAGCCGACGACGCCGATCATCTCCGGCGGCATGAATGCCCTGCGCCTGCCCGGCTTCTTCGAGAACCTCGGCCACGGCAACGTCATCAACACGGCCGGCGGCGGCGCCTACGGTCATATCGACAGCCCGGCGGCCGGCGCCCTCTCGCTGCGCCAGGCTTACGATTGCTGGAAGGCGGGTGCCGATCCGCTGGAATGGGCACTCGACCATCGCGAATTCGCCCGCGCCTTCGAATCCTTCCCGCAGGACGCCGACCAGATCTTTCCGGGCTGGCGGCATAAGTTGCGGCCGGCGGCGTGATGGGGGTTGGCAAGTCCTGTTACGGAGGGAGTCAGGGTGTTTAGTCGACTAAACCCAGAGAAAAACGAACGCCACACACCGAACAAAACAGAAAAAGTTAAACTCCACTTTACCGAGCACGCACAAAACCAAAGCAGAACATGAACTTCATCCGCACCCTGACGCTCCGCCAGTTGCAGATTTTCGTCGTCGCCGCCCGCCACCTGAGCTACGCGCGTGCCGCCGAGGAACTGCACCTGACACCGCCGGCCGTCTCGATGCAACTGAAGCAGCTCGAAGACAATGTCGGCCTGCCGCTGTTCGAGCGTATGGGGCGCGGGGTGGCGCTGACCGATGCGGGCGATCTGCTTATGCACCACGCCCTCCGCGTGCTCGGCGAGATCAAGGATGCCGAGGCCAACCTGCAGGGGCTGCTCGGGGCCGAAACCGGGCAACTGTCGGTCGGCCTGGTGAGCACCGCCAAATATTTCATGCCTCGTCTGCTCGCCCAGTTTTCGCAGGCGCACCCCGGCATCGAGGTGCAGTTTTCGGTCGGTAATCGCGAGAACCTCCTGCAAAAACTGCAGGACAACGCCATCGACCTTGCCGTGATGGGTCGTATCCCGGTTGAAATCGACGCCCACGCCGAGCCGATGGCCAGCCACCCCTACGTGCTGATCGGGCCAGCCGACCACCCGTTACGGGACGCCCGGCGCTTCGACCTGCAGGAATTGCGGCACGAAACCTTTCTGCTGCGCGAGGAGGGTTCGGGCTCACGCCGCGTTGCCGAGGAAATGTTCAAGAATCACCTGTTCACGCCAGCCCGGACGATCAGCATGGGCAGTAACGAAACGATCAAGCAGGCCGTGATGGCCGGCATGGGCATCGCGCTGATCTCCCTGCACACCCTGCCGCTCGAACTGAAGACGGCCGAGGTCAGCGTGCTCGATGTCATCGGTACCCCCATCGAGCGCACCTGGTATGTCGTGCACATGAACAGCAAGCGCCTGCTGCCGGCCGGTCAGCATTTCCGCGAGTTTCTTCTGGAACAGGCAGCGCCGGGGCTGGAAAAGGAGTTCGGGCGCTACCTCACAGCGCGCACCGCATCCTGAATTGCTTACGATACAATCTGTTGCACCGCAACAATGACGCCATCGCCCTCGACCATGCATCCTCGCCTGACGCTTTCCGGACTGGAAGAGCACCCGCTCCGCCAGCGCCTCAATAACGAATTCCACGCCCGGCCGCCCGTCCCGCTGGTCGGCGCGGTGCTCGTTTCGCACCTGGTCTTCAAGCACAGCGCGGAGAAAGCG
>CAIYYE010000223.1 GCA_903930395.1 uncultured beta proteobacterium | reverse complement strand
GTGACCCGCACAGTTGCCGACGGCCCCTGGTTCTCGACGAACCTCCAGGCATCGCAACCATGCGGGACCGGCTCAAATGCGAGCACGTCTGGAATCCAGGTAATTGATCGTGTCCACAAGCCCGGTGATGCCCTGGATCAAATCCATGGGCTTGCCACGCAGCTGAGTATTGAATCCGATCATCCAGCTGCGCATCGCCTCCTCGTCCTGTCCGACGATGCCGGCCAGGCTGCGGTATAGACGGACCAACAAAAGGCCGGTTTCGAAGGGCTTGGCGCTGAGGACGGCAGTGCCTTTCTCCAGCTTCGAGATCTGCGACGGCGAGACACCCAGAACCCGGACCAGCGTGGCGCGATTGACGCCCAAAAAATCGGCGGCCTTCAGCGTCGCTTTTGTGACCAGCTCTTCATCGCCAGATTCTGGGCGGAACGTTGCGAGTCCGCTTTGCGTCATGGCACTCTTCCCTGTGTCAAATTACGCTATTTCGCATTTTTTTGCATTTTTGCACGCCGAATTCTCCGGCGCAAGGGCTCTCATACCAACGGCCCTAACCAATGACCGATGCCCACTGGCGGGACGCGATTGAGCGGATGCGGTGGGGTGTGGCGACCAACTCGTTCCAAGCATCGTAACAGGCATCGACGATGGCCTCGTAGTTTTCCCAGACGAGATGGCTGAGGGCATTCTGCCGCAGGTATTGCCAGACGTTTTCGACGGGGTTCAATTCCGGGGCGTAGGGCGGCAACGGCAGCAAGGTGATGTTGTTGGGGACCACCAGCGTGCCACCGGTCTTGTGCCAACCGGCACCGTCAAGAATGAGGATCGCATGGGCTCCTGGGGCGACTTGGCGGCTGATCTCGGCCAAGTGCAAGGTCATGGCTTCGATGTTGACCGTTGGCAGGACCAACGCAGCCGCCGTCTCCCGCGCCGGACAGACGGCGCCGAATATGTAGACCCAGGTGTAGCGACAATCTCGCGGTGCCGGAGGACGTGACCCGCGTTCAGCCCAAACATAGCTCAGAGTTCCGTGCTGTCCGACTCTCGCTTCGTCCTGCCACCAGACTTCAATGGGCTTGCCTTTCGCGGTTTCCGGCAATGCGTTGGCGACAAACTCCGGGAAGTTTTTTTTAAAAGCCTCCTGGGCCTCATCGTCCTTTTTCGGATGGAAAGGCCGTGGCGACAGGCGTCGAAAGCCAAGGTCGTGCAGGATGGTGCCAATGGTCCGCTCGGCCAATTCAACATCAAAGCGATCCCGGATGACCGTCTGCAAATCAATGCGCCGCCAACGGACAACACCATCGACCTTCACATCCGGGCCTTTGCGCACCACCTCGGCCAATTCCGCCTTTTGCTCTGGCGTCAGCCGCGCCCGCCGCCCACCCTTCGTGGTGTCGTTGGACAAGCTGGCGAGGCCCTGGTCGTTGAATCGATGCACCCAGTCCCTCAGTGTTTGCCGGTCCATCCCGCAGGTCCGAGCGGCTTCTTCCCGTGAGGCCCCTTCGAGAACCAGGGCGATTGCCAGCATGCGCCGGGCCGCGTTGCCATCCCGCGCCCGTCCGGCCTCGCGCCGAAGGTCGGATGCAGTATACTCCTCCCGCGTCACTGTCACTGCTGCTGGCATGTCCCCTCCGTGAGTAGCTACAGCATCCAGCGAATCACAGCGAGAAAACCAGCGCAAGCCCCCAACGAGAGTCAGCCGTTTAGGCCGCTGGTATAAATTCGCTCGCCTCATTGTCCCCCAGCCTGCCTAAGCGGGGCCGGCTTTCGCGGCGCAAGGGCGGCACTCCTCTTCCTACCGCGTTGCC
>CAIYYE010000222.1 GCA_903930395.1 uncultured beta proteobacterium | reverse complement strand
GCGTCGAGGACCACGAAATCGAGGCGATGCGCCGCGCCGTGGTCGCCCAGTTCGACCAGTTCGTCAAACTGAACAAGAAGATTCCGCCGGAAGTGCTCTCCTCCATCGCCGGCATCGAAGATGCTGGTCGTCTGGCCGACACCATCGCCGCCCACCTGCCGCTCAAGCTCGAGCAGAAGCAGGAAGTGCTCGAAATGGAAAGCATCCGCGACCGCATCGATCGCCTGCTCTCCCAGCTCGAAGCCGAAATCGACATCCTCCAGGTCGAAAAGCGCATCCGTGGCCGCGTCAAGCGCCAGATGGAAAAGAGCCAGCGCGAGTATTACCTCAACGAGCAGGTCAAGGCCATCCAGAAGGAACTCGGTGAAGGCGAAGAAGGTGCCGACCTCGAGGAACTGGACAAGAAGATCAACGCCGCCGGCATGAGCAAGGAAGGTCTGGCCAAGGCCCAGAGCGAGCTCAAGAAGCTGCGCCTGATGTCGCCGATGTCGGCCGAAGCCACCGTTGTGCGCAATTTCATCGAAACCCTGATCGGCCTGCCCTGGCGCAAGAAGACGCGCATCAGCAAGGATCTGCGCGAAGCTGAAAAGGTCCTCGACAGCGACCATTACGGGCTGGAGAAGGTCAAGGAACGCATCGTCGAATATCTCGCCGTGCAGCAGCGCGTGGACAAGGTAAAGGCCCCCCTCCTGTGCCTGGTCGGCCCTCCCGGCGTCGGCAAAACCTCGCTCGGCCAATCGATTGCCAAGGCCACCAACCGCAAGTTCGTCCGCATGGCACTTGGCGGTGTCCGTGACGAAGCCGAAATCCGTGGCCATCGCCGTACCTACATCGGCTCGATGCCGGGCAAGATCCTGAGCAGCCTGACCAAGGTCGGCGTGCGTAACCCGCTCTTCCTGCTCGACGAAGTCGACAAGCTCGGCCAGGATTTCCGTGGTGACCCGTCTTCCGCCCTGCTCGAAGTACTCGACCCGGAACAGAACCACACCTTCCAGGACCATTACGTCGAGGTCGATTTCGACCTCTCCGACGTCATGTTCGTGGCCACCGCCAACACGCTGAACATCCCGGCGGCCCTGCTCGACCGAATGGAAGTCATCCGTCTGGCCGGCTACACGGAAGATGAGAAGGTCAACATCGCCATGCGCTATCTGCTACCCAAGCAGATCAAGGCGAATGGCCTGAAAAAGACTGAAATCGCCGTGGCCGACAGCGCCATTCGCGACATCGTCCGCTATTACACCCGCGAAGCCGGCGTCCGCGCCCTCGAACGCGAGATTTCAAAAATCTGCCGCAAGGTCGTCAAGACCCTGGTGCTGAAGAAGCGCGACACCAAGATTGCCGTCAATGCGCGCAATCTCGACAAATTCCTCGGCGTCCAGCGTTACAGCTTCGGCATGGCCGAAAAGGAAAACCAGGTCGGTCAGGTCACCGGTCTGGCCTGGACCGAAGTCGGCGGCGAACTGCTCACCATCGAATGCGCCATCATGCCGGGCAAGGGCAACATCCTGCGCACCGGCTCACTCGGCGATGTCATGAAGGAATCGGTCGAAGCCGCCCGCTCCGTCGTGCGCGCCCGCGCCCGCCGCCTGGGCATCAAGGACGAAACCTTCGAGAAGACCGACATCCACATCCACGTCCCCGAAGGCGCCACGCCCAAGGATGGCCCGTCGGCTGGCAGTGCCATGACCACGGCCCTGGTTTCCTCCTATACCGGCATCCCCGTGCGTTGCGATGTCTGCATGACCGGCGAGATCACACTGCGCGGCGAAGTACTGCCCATCGGCGGTCTCAAGGAGAAGCTGCTAGCGGCCGTGCGTGGCGGTCTGAAGATGGCATTGATCCCGGAAGAGAACGTCAAGGACCTCACCGAGATCCCCGACAACATCAAGAACAAGATCGAAATCGTCCCCGTCAGGTGGATCGATCAAGTCCTTGAACGCGCGCTTGAGCGCATGCCGGAAGCCCTTCCCGAGCCGGTTGTTGCTGATTCTGCCGTTCCGGCGGCGGCCGACGCCGCAGCTGCGGCGACAGTGCTTACTCATTGATTTGCAAGGGAAGGATGCCGGCGTCTTATTGCCGGCCTCCTTCCCTTTGTACGGCGCTCCGGAAAATCTCTGAAAATCCGCTTGACACAAGGATTTCGCCAGATATATAAATCCGTCCTCGCAAAGTTTTCACCACTTCAAAACCATTGTTAGGGGACCTAAATGAACAAGACTGAACTGATTGACTCCATCGCCGCTCAAGCCGACATTTCGAAGGCTGCTGCCGGTCGTGCACTGGATGCCGCCGTCGACACCATCAAGGCTGCACTGAAGGCTGGCGATACCGTCAATCTGATCGGCTTCGGCACTTTCTACGTTGGCGAGCGCGCAGCCCGCACCGGCCGCAACCCGCGCACCGGCAAGACCCTCGAAATCAAGGCCGCCAAGTCGCCGAAGTTCCGCGCCGGCAAGGGCCTGAAGGACGCCTGCAACTAAGCAGGCAGATGTCAGGGGCACACTGCCCCGTCAGCACCACAGCCAGGCTGTGACCATCAACCCCGCCCACAAGGCGGGGTTTTTGTTGAATAATACGGCATGATGATTGCCAGCCCAGAAAACGATCAGGACAAGAAAGGCGACGCCCTCAAGTCGCAGCGTTTCCAGATGCTTGCCGACATCGCCAAGGAGCTTTCCGGCGAGGTTGTGTTCCCCACCTATTTCGACGCCGTCCTGCGCCTGCGCAAGATACTCAACGATCCGGCGCAAAGCATTGCCAATGTCGCCCATGCCGTCTCGGTCGAGCCGCTGATTTCGGCCAAACTGCTCCATCTTGCCAATTCGGTCGCCTTCAATCCGGGTGGGCAGATGCTCGTTGATCTCAAATCAGCCATTACACGGCTCGGCCTCAATGCCGTGCGCACCGCCTCGCTCGCCATCGTCATGACCCAGTTGCTGCGCGCCAAGGGCATGGCCGAATTTTCCGAACTCACCCACTCGCTGTGGGACCATTCGATCAAGACGGCCGCTGCAGCGAATATCATCGCCACTCAGATGACCCGCCAGAATCGTGATGAAGCCATGCTGGCCGGCTTGATCCACGACCTTGGTGCCTTCTACATGCTGTATCGCGCCACCCAGTACGAAGAACTGCGCCATCGGCCCGACACCATCAAATATCTGATCATCCAGTGGCATGAAAGCATAGGCGTATCCCTGCTCAACGCCTTGGGTTTGCCCGAGGAAATCGTCGAGGCGACGATAGACCATGATCACATGCGCCCGACGCCGACCACCATCCGCAATTTGTCAGACACCCTTTACGTCGCCAACATGCTCAGTGGCGGCCATTTCGAATGGCTCATGCAGGACCAGGCTGAAATACCTGCCGAGATGGCCCTGCTCGAAGAGAAATACGGCCACCTGCGCCCGGAAATCGAGGCCATGGCGACGGAGATGCACAGCAGCTTTGCCTGAGCTGGCCCCAGCCAGGAACCTGTCAGCCCTTGCGGCCGTGCCCGGTCCTGACCTGGGTAGAGGCCAGAATACCCCGCAGGATATTGATTTCGTCCTTCTCCAGACGAACCCGTCCAAACAGGCGACGCAACTTCGGCAACAGACGCCCCGGCTGCTCCGGATTGAAGAAGCCGGTATCGGTCATCACCGCCTCCAGATGGCCATACAACCCCTCCACCTCGTCATGGGTGGCTGCCGGCGAGGCAAAGGGGGTCACGCCCTGCTCAAGCACCGGAGGACGCTCGGCATAGGCCGCCATGCGGCATTCGTAGCTGAGCACCTGAACTGCCGATCCGAGATTGAGCGAACTGAAATCGGGATTGGTCGGGATCGTCACCGCAGCATGGCAATGGAGGATTTCATCGTTGCTCAGACCCACCGTCTCGTTACCAAAAACAAGCGCCACCTCGCCCTGCCCGGCTTCAGCGATCAGCCGCGCCACGGTTTCACGCGGTGCCCCGAGCACCGGCCCGATGTCGCGCTGCCGTGCCGACAGCGCCACGACAAACGAGGTCCCGACCAGTGCATCTTTCAGCGAGGCAGTGACAGTCGCCTTTTCCAGCACATCGACCGCCGATGTGGCCCGGGCGTCCGCCTCAGGATCGGGAAACTGCTTCGGCTCGACCAGATAGAGGCGGGAAAGCCCCATCGTCTTCATGGCTCGCGCCGCCGCACCGATATTGCCGGGATGACTGGTGCGGCACAGGACCACTCTGATACGTGACAGCAGGACTTCAGGGTTCATGGTGTAAAATTCGGTCTTTCAAATATAGATAGGGCGGCCTCGGCCACCCATCAGCTCTTTAAGCTCATGCATCCAACCCTGAATATCGCCATCAAGGCAGCGCGTCGTGCCGGCCAGATCATCAATCGCGCCTCCAACGACCTCGACCTGCTCAAAGTCACCGCCAAGCAACCCAACGACTTCGTCACCGAGGTCGACAAAGCCGCGGAAGCCGCGATCATCGAAATCCTCATGGAAGCCTATCCCAACTACGGCATTCTAGCAGAGGAGTCCGGCGAGACCGCCGGCAGGGGCAGCAACGACGCTGAGTACCAGTGGATCATCGACCCGCTCGACGGCACCACCAATTTCATTCACGGCATGCCGCAGTACGCTGTCTCGATCGCCTTGGCCAAGGGTGGCATCATCGAACAGGCCGTCGTCTTCGACCCCAACCGCAATGAGCTGTTTACTGCCAGCAAGGGCGCCGGCGCCTTCCTCAACGAGCGCCGCATCCGCGTCTCCAAGCGCAACAAGCTGCAGGACTCGCTGATCGGTACCGGTTTCCCCTACCGCATGTTCGATCTGATCGACACCTACCTCGCCATCTTCAAGGAACTGGCCCAGAAGACCGCTGGCCAGCGTCGCCCTGGTGCCGCCTCGCTGGACCTCGCTTACGTCGCCTGCGGCCGCTATGACGGCTTCTGGGAGTTCGGCCTGTCCCCCTGGGACATGGCAGCCGGTGCACTGCTCATTTCGGAAGCTGGCGGCCTCGTCAGCGACCTGCGCGGCGACGCCAACTACCTCGAAACCGGCAACCTGATCGCCGGCACCCCCACGGTCTTCGCCCCGCTGCTCAAGCTGGTGCAGGACAAATTGCCGGATTCGATTCGCGGCTGACCAATTCGCCTAGTCACAAAACGAAAAAGCGCCTGAGGGCGCTTTTTTTATACCTGCCATCGCAAAGTGCTACG
>CAIYYE010000221.1 GCA_903930395.1 uncultured beta proteobacterium | reverse complement strand
CGCACGGACGTCACCATTCTGGTAATTGATGCTGACGCGCGGCCCCTGGTAGCCGACCTTGGCGCCCTGAACCAGTTTGTTCGGGTCTTCGACGATCTGTTTGACCTCGACGATGAACTGGTTGTCGCTCTGATAGGCGTTATGTTCCCAGAGACCCTTGGGGGTAATGATCATGCGAACGTTGTCGCCAAAGGTTTTGGTTTCGACGGACATGACCGGCGTCGCAAAGTCGGTGACATCCAGTTTGCGGCGCAGGCGTTCCGGCGCCGTCGTCTTCATGAAATCGACGACGAGATTGGGGCCTTGCTGGCGAATGTCGATACCGGTGCCGGTATCGCTCAGGTCGACAATGATCCGCCCTTCGCCGTCCTTGCCGCGACGGAACATGACATCGTTGACCGCATGCCGTGAGCCAACCAGGCTTTCTTCGGCAAAACGGGTGGTGCGCTGGGCCGCGGAGTCGGCCAGTCGCTCGATCGGCGTCAGCGTGACATACAGCGACTTGCCCTCGATCCGGGTCTTGTAATTCATGTTGCGGACAAGGTTCAGCACCATCCGGGTGCGATCACCGACCTGTACGACATTCATGCCGCGCAAATCACCCTGGTTGAAGACCTGGCTGGTCTTCCCCAGGCCATTGGCGGTGGACTGGAAATCCAGCGCGATCTTGGCCGGATTCGCCACACTGAAACCGGGCGGCGGTGAGGTCAAGGCCTCTTTGAGGTCGATCCGCAGCGCAACTTCGTTGCCCTGCTGGGCAACGTTGACCGCTTCAATCGTATTCGCAGGCGGCGCCTCTGCTCGCGCCGGAGACGAGAGGGCAAGGCAGGCCGAGGCTACAGCCATCGCATAGGTGATCAATTTCATTTCTTGCTTCCCTCCTTGCTCTGCAGGTAGAGCGAGCTCTTGCGCTCAGTCCAGTCACCCGCAGAATCCTGTATCAATTCGCGCAGTTGAACTTCCGTGTCCGTAATCTGCGTCACCATGCCGAAATCAAGACCAACGTAGTCGCCGACCTTGACCTGCTTAACCTTGTCCTCAACCTGAACGACCGCCATCGGGCGATTGTTGACATGCATGTAACCGATCATTTTCAAGGACTCGATCGGATACTTTTCGAGCAGGCTGTTGCGCACTTCCCGCGCCTCGAAATCGGGCTGGAATGCGCCTCCCTTGCCGGCCACCTGCTTGTACTTCGACTCGGGCTCGATCTTGTTCGGCTTGAAGGGATCGATGATCGCGTCCACATCGTAGGGCACCGGCTCATAGGGTTTGACGTCGGGCAGCTTGGGTATCTTGCCTCGCATGTCCTTGGTATTTTCAGCCATCCACTGCTTCAGGTCTTCATGGCTCCCACCGGCACAAGCACCGAGGAAACCACACAGGGCGACGAGCAATATTCGTTTCACTTCTTCGCTCCTTGCGCTGCCTTTTTCTCCTGCTCGATCTTCTTCTGCTTGGCGATTTCCTCGTCATCCAGATAGCGGAATGTTTTCGTCGTCGCGTCGAGGGAGAGCTGACCGCCATCCTTGGCGGGAGCAATGGAAATATTGTTCAGGGTGACGATACGCGGAAGCTTGGCAATATCGGCGGCGAATGCACCGAAGTCGTGGTAGCTGCCGTTGATCTTCACGGCGATAGGCAACTCGGCGTAGAAATCCTTGATCTGCTCCTGGCCCGGCTTGAACAATTCAAACTGCAGGCCACGCCCCAAACCCGCCTGGTTGACTTCAATAAGCAGCGCATCGATTTCAGACTTGTCCGGCAACTGCTTGAGCAAGGCACCGAAGGAACGGTCAATGTCAGCCAGTTGCTGGATATACAGATCGAGATTGACGGCCTGACGCTTCTTGTCGACATACTCCTGCTTGAGGGTTTCCTCTTCCTTCTGCTTTTTTTCGAGTTCGATCAGCTGGTCATCCCAGACAAACCACCAACCAGCCGCCAGGATGGCAACAAACAAGCCGACCAGGACAGTGATTTTTGGAATCAGGGGCCAGGCACCCGGATCATTCGGATTCAGCAGCCGAAAATCATCGGCCATCGCCTGGAAATCGATATTGGGCAGGGAAATAGTCTTGGCGTTCACTTTTTCACCTTCTCGTCTTCAGGCCGGACGCGGGTGAGCACGAAGGTCATGCCAAACTCGTTGATCCGGCGCCCGTTGATGACCACGGCCTTACTCTCTATCAGTTGCGGCAACTCCAACCACTGCGACGCCTCGAGATTGCGCATCAGCGCCGAAATCCGTGCATTCGACTGAGCATGACCGGTGATGCTGACCTTCAGCCCCTCCTGCTTCAGCGACTTCAGATAGATACCTTCCGGTACCTGCTTGACCAGTTCGCTCAGCAGATAAACCGTTTCGCCACGATCGCGCTGGAGGTTCTCGATCACCTGCTTGCGCGACAGCAAGGCCTGGGTTTGCTCCTTCAGGCGCTTGATCTGGTCAAGCTGCTTGTCCAGAACGGCGATTTCACCTTTGAGGAAGGCATTTGAACTGTCCTGGTCGCTGATTGAGCTGCCGATCAGGGTATATACCGCAAAAACGATGAGCGCACCGAGCACTGAAACCAGCCCGCCCAGGACAAAGAACTGCTCGCGCCGGGCTTTCTTCGCCTCTTCGCGATGCGGAAGGAGGTTGATGCGAATCATGATGGATCGAACCTCCGCAATGCCAGACCACAGGCCACCATCAGCGACGAGGCATCAGCCAGCAGGCTCTTGGCGCGAACACGGTCGGACAGCACCATGTTGGCGAATGGATTGGCGATCAGCGTATTGACTTGCGTTCTTGTCGCTACGACTTCGTCGATACCCGGAATGACGGCACAGCCCCCCGCCAGAACGATATGATCGACCTGGTTGTATTGCGTCGAGGTAAAGAAGAACTGCAGCGCACGGGAAACCTCAAGCGCCAGATTTTCCATGAACGGGTTCAGCAATTCGATTTCGTAGCCTTCGGGCAAGTTATCAGCCCGCTTTGCTGCCTCGGCGTCCTCGAAGCTCATGCCGTAGTGGCGCGCGATATCCTGCGTCAACATGCCACCACCAAATGCCTGCTCGCGGGCATAAACCTGTTGGCCATTGCGCAAGACCGTCAGGTTCATCACATTGGCCCCCGCATCGATCAGGGCAACCACCTGATTCTTTCCGGAATCCGGCAACTGGCGCTCGATCAACTCGAAAGCCGCCAGTGCAGCAAAAGACTCGACATCGACCACAACCGCTTTCAGGCCCGCAGCATCAGCCACGGCGACACGGTCTTCGACGCGCTCTTTTTTTGACGCAGCGATCAGCACCTCAAGCTCATCGGGCACAGCCGGTGCCGGACCAATGACCTGATAGTCCAGATTCACTTCATCGATGGCAAAGGGAATGTACTGATTGGCTTCTGTCTCGACCTGAGCCTCGAGCTCTTCATCGCGCAGCCCGGCCGGAACAATGATTTTCTTGGTAATGACGGCGGAGCCCGGCAAAGCCATCGCCACATTGCGCGTCGATGTACCCATCCGCTTCCAGGCACGCTTGACACAGTCAACGACGCCGTCGAGATTGGCAATATTGCCATCGGATACCGCATCCTTGGGCAACACCTCTATGGTGTAGCGCTCAACGCGATAGCCGTCTTTCCCGTTGGCTGTCAGTTCGACCATCTTGACGGCGGACGAACTGATGTCCAAACCGAACAAGGAACGCGCCTTGGGATTTAACAACGATGAGATATCTAAGCCCACCAGACCCCCAAAAAGTCCTTACGGAATGCGAAGTTAGCAAAATAACCAATAATTCACTTCAGATGCTAACAATAACATCTGGGCGTGTAAAGCTATTTCACGGCACCGATTTGGCCCGGCGTATAATCCGCGCAACTCCAATTTTGTCCATCCGACCACCGTGCCCTCAATACCTCCGGCGCTGCGCCTAGCTCTTTATCCCTTCATGTTTCTAGCGGGCCTTGTCGCGATCGGCGTCGCCATGGCGCTGATCATCCTCGTCCTCGCCTATCCCAATCTGCCGTCGCTCGAGGTGCTGACCGACTACCGGCCTAAAATCCCTTTGCGGGTCTACACGGCCGACGGCTTCCTGATCGGCGAATTCGGCGAGGAGCGCCGCGCCGTCGTAGCCATCGGCGAAGTTCCCGAGGTCATGAAAAATGCCATTCTGGCGGCCGAGGATGACCGTTTCTATCAGCATGGCGGCATCGACTACACCGGCGTCGTGCGTGCCATGGGGGCCAACCTGGTCGGCGGCGGCAAGCGGCAGGGCGCGTCAACCATTACCCAGCAGGTGGCGCGCAACTTCTTCCTGACGGGCGAAAAGACCTATACCCGAAAGCTCTACGAAGCCCTTCTTTCCTTCAAGATCGAAAACAACCTGTCGAAAGACCAGATTTTCGAGCTCTACATCAACCAGATTTTCCTCGGTCAGCGCGCCTATGGTTTTGCCGCAGCAGCGCAGATCTATTTTGGCAAGCAGCTCAAGGATATCTCGATTGCCGAAGCCGCCATGCTGGCCGGCCTGCCCAAGGCACCCTCCGCCTACAACCCCATCGTCAATCCGAATCGCGCCAGACTGCGCCAGCATTACGTCCTGCGCCGCATGCGCGAGCTGGGACACATTACGGAAGCCCAGCACGAAGCCGCGCTCAAGGAACCGCTGATCGTCAAACGCGAACTGGCTGAATACTCGGTCCATGCCGAATATGTAGCCGAAATGGCCCGGCAGATTACCGCCGAACGTTTCCCCGAAGAGGTCTATTCGCGTGGCATGAAGGTCTATACAACCCTGATCAAGGCCGAGCAGGAGGCTGCCTACGCCAGCCTGCGCAAGGGCGTCCTCGATTATGACCGACGCCATGGTTATCGGGGCGCCGAGTCCTACCTGGACATGAAAGACATCAAGTCCGACCACGATGAAGCCATCGATGAAGCACTGCAAGACATTCCCGACGCCGGCGACCTGATTCCGGCCCTGGTCCTGGCCGCTGACGCCAAGGGCATCAAGGTCTATCGCAAGGGTGGCGAAATCACCACGATAAGCGGCGATGCCATGAAATTTGCGGCCCGCATGCTCGATGACAAGTCGCCGCCGAACAAGCGCCTGAAACGCGGCGCCATTGTTCGCCTGCAAAAGGATGACAAGGGCGGCTGGCAGATCAGCCAGCTCCCCGAGGTCGAATCCGCATTCGTCGCCATCGATCCAAAAGACGGTTCGATTCGGGCACTGGTCGGCGGCTTCGATTTCAACCGCAACAAATTCAACCATGTGACCCAGGCCTGGCGCCAGCCCGGCTCCAGTTTCAAGCCTTTCATCTACTCCGCTTCGCTGGAGAAAGGCTACAGCCCGAACAGCGTCATCGCCGACGAGCCCATCGTCATTCCGGCCAGCCAGACCGGCACAGCCGCCTGGGAACCGCACAACTACGACGGCAAGTACGAAGGCCCGATGAAAATGCGGACAGCGCTCGCCAAGTCGAAAAACATGGTCTCCATTCGCATTCTGCAATCGATCGGCACCAATTACGCCCAGGATTACGCCACGCGCTTTGGCTTCGAGGCGGCCAAGCACCCGCCCTACCTGACCATGGCACTCGGCGCCGGATCGGTCACGCCCTGGCAGATGGTGACGGCCTACTCGGTCTTTGCCAACGGGGGTTTCCGGATCAATCCCTTCGTGGTCCGGGAGATTCGCGACGGGGCCAATCAGGTGCTGGCCGTGTCGGCAGCAACTGAAGCCGGCAGCGAGGAAAACCGCGTCATCGATCCGCGCAATGCCTTCCTGATGGATGCCATGCTGCGCGATGTCACCCTCTACGGAACAGCGGCAAGGGCATCGGCCATCCTCAAACGTCAGGACCTGGCGGGCAAGACTGGCACCACGAACGAATACCTGGATGCCTGGTTCTGCGGCTACCAGATGACGGTGAGTGGCTGTGCCTGGGTCGG
>CAIYYE010000220.1 GCA_903930395.1 uncultured beta proteobacterium | reverse complement strand
TGCGCCTGCGCCGCGGCGTCGATGTTCTCGTCGCCACGCCTGGCCGCCTGCTCGACCTCTACAGCCAGAACGCCCTCAAGCTCAACAAGGTGCAGGTCCTCGTCCTCGACGAAGCCGACCGCATGCTCGACCTCGGCTTCGCCAACGAACTCGACGCGGTTTTTGCCGCACTGCCCAAGAAGCGGCAAACCCTGCTCTTCTCTGCAACCTTCTCCGAAACCATCCGCAGCCTGGCCAAGGCCCGCCTGCGCAACCCGCTGACCATCGAAGTAAGCCCGCGCAACAGCACTGTCAAGGCGGTCAAACAATGGATGGTGCCGGTCGACAAGAAGCGCAAGACCGAACTCTTCCTCTTCATGCGCAAAGACCGGCGCTGGGGCCAGGTGCTGGTTTTCGTCAAGACAAAGCGCGGCGCCGATGATCTGGTCGGCATCCTGCTCGCCAAGCGCATCAAGGCCGACGCCATCCACGGCGACAAACCGCAACCGGCCCGCCTGCGCGCCCTCGAAAGCTTCAAGGCCGGCGAAATACAGATCCTCGTCGCCACCGACGTCGCCGCCCGCGGCCTCGACATCGACGACCTGCCCCAGGTCGTCAATTTCGACCTGCCCATCGTCGCCGAAGACTACATCCACCGCATCGGCCGCACCGGCCGCGCCGGCGCTACCGGCGAAGCCATCTCGCTCGTCTGCGCCGACGAAGCACCGATGCTGGCCGCCATCGAAACCCTGCTCAAGCAGACGCTCAGCCGTGAAGAAGAACCCGGCTTCGAACCCGATCACCGCATTCCACTGACCGGCGCTGCGGCAATCGCCGCGAAGAAGATCAAAAAACCAAAGGTAGCCGGTGGCCGTGGCGGCAAAGGCACGCCCAGCAACTGGGTCGGCTTCGATGAAGCCCCCAAACGCCCTGGTACCCGACCGGCAGCCCGTCCGGGTGGCGGACCACGGCCAGCCGGGAAAGGTGGCCAAAAACCGAATCGGTCTGGTGGCCGCTGAATGAGAAATCGCGGGTAGAAAAAAATGGCACTTCGTTGGAAGTGCCATTTTTTTGACCGGGCTCAATGTGCCCTGATCTGCCGGCCACCAACTGGATAAGCGGACGTTCAACTATTGATCGAAGAGGCGCAAATACCTCCTCATAACTAGTCGAAAACGGTAAGCAACTCAGTCGGGATTGGGGTGGAAAAGCATTCCGATCCACCTCCGAACTTGAAACCCTTGCGATTACCTTTCAATGGGCGGTATTTGCAATACCTGCAGTGTGCTTTCAGCAGGTGCTGCTCACGCTCAAACGCATCAAGCAACGAGAGTCTGACCTCACCCAGCTTTTTTATGTGGTATCCGGCAGCAGCGTATCCAGCGAAACGCTTATTGACTGAGGTTGTTGTGATGCCTACCTTGTAGAACAACTCTCCGGCGTCGGACTCGAACTTGAGGTAGTAGAGGACTGAAGGCTTACGCGCCAATTCGGGGTCGCGGTGCAAGACCTTCAGTGAATATGCTCCAGGCAGATTCTCATCTGCGCACTTTCGGCAGCCCTGTTTCAGATGAGACCCCGGGGTTTGTTCAAAGACCCCGTGGATTGGGCAAACGATTCTTACTTTTAGCCGCGCACTTGCATACTCGACCAAGGCGTAGTCGAATTTGTCGCCATGTACCTCTCTTGCCCGATGAATGAAGTCATCAAGCGATTGGCGTTGCCTTTCGGAAGATTCCTCGGTTCCACATTTCCTGCAACCCTTGCCTGCAAGATGTTCCCCTGCTGATTGATTGAATGCACCGTGCTTGCGACAGCCGATAGTCACTTTGCTCTTTGAATCGACGCACTGAACTTGCGAATACTCGTAACGATCACCATGTACCTCCCTAGCGCGACGAAGAAATTCGTCCGTAACCAGTCTTCTTCCATCGTTGAGTCGGACATGGGCGCACTTGGGGCAACCATGAGTACTATTAAGGTGGGTAACAGGCGTCTGTCGGAATTCACCATGCTCTTTACAGACGATCGTCACCGGATCCCATGCAGTCAGATAGGCAACCTTCGAATAGTCAAATCTGCATCCATACTTATCTTGGGCATGCCGCATAAATTCGCTTGTATCCCAAGCGAATCGCTCACTGGTTAATTTCTCCCTGCACTTCGGGCATCCGTTCCCATGGAGGTGACTGTCTGGCGTCTGCCAGAATGATCCATGTCTTGAACAGAGAATTTGGACTTTTGCTTTGGTTTGATGATAGACAACCTGAGAGTAATCGTTGCGATCGCAATGTACTGATCGTGCCTCTTCGA
>CAIYYE010000219.1 GCA_903930395.1 uncultured beta proteobacterium | reverse complement strand
TGTTATTGCTGCCGATGAACCCATTTACGGCAGTCAGATGATGACTAATCAAGAGCGGATGGAACAGCGCACGAAAATGAATGCTGCCAAAACAGCTCAGGAGCGCGAGCAAGTTCGATTGGAGCACCATGAGCAGATGCACCTGCGTGCGAAAGAACGTGGCGTTACATTGCCGGATACTCCGCCTGCACAAGGTTCCGGCATGCGCCAGGGCATGGGACCCGGTGGCGGCATGGGTGGTGGAATGGGAGGCGGCATGGGTGGCGGAGGTAGAGGCCGCTAACCTCGGCACCGCCTGCCAGAGACAGGCCATACTTTCTGACACTTTGATCGAGTCCGCACTGGAAGCTGCTTGATTCAGCCCTACCCAGCCCTGAGCAGAAATCGACCAGACAACAAAAAAGCCAACCCGCTGCGGTTGGCTTTTTCTTTTACAGATCAAAGACCTGCGTTTACTCTATGTGGAGCGGGCGATGGGAATCGAACCCACGGCTCTAGCTTGGGAAGCTAGGGTATTACCATTATACGACGCCCGCTCGGTGGGCTTGAGGCCGCATTCTAAGCGCAGAAGGCGGCCGGTTCAATCATTCCAGCTCGGGGGCCAGCGCGGCGTAGCGGCCGGCGTGGAAAAGCAGCGGGGCGATGCCCGGGGTTTCGCTGAAGCGCTCGACATGGCCGACGAAAATGGTGTGGTCGCCAGCGGCATGTTCGGTGATCTTGCCCATCTCAAAAGTGGCGCAGCAGCCGGGGAAGACCGGGGCACCGCCGGCGCCGGCTTGCCAGGGGAGGCCGGCGAAGCGGTCGGTGGGCCAGGTGGCGAAGCGGTTGGAGAGGTCTTGCTGGTCGGCGGCCAGGATGTTGATGGCGTGGTGGCTGGCCTGGCGGAAGGCGGCGAGATTGTGTGAATTGTTGTCGAGGCACCAGAGGACGAGCGCCGGCTCGAGCGACACAGCCGAGAAGGAATTGACGGTGAGGCCGATCGGATGGCCGTCCGGGTCGATGGCCGTGACGATGGTGACGCCGGTGGCGAAGCGCCCCAGGGCGTTGCGCAGGGCGCGGCTGTCGTTTTGCGGTTGGGTCATCGGAGGCGAACGGGTAGGCTGAAAGAAAAAGAGGCCGTATTATCGGCGCTCCCGCCACTTGCGTCGAGGCAGAATTTGGCCGCCCCAAACCGTTTTACCGTAGACCTCATCGCCTGGCAGAAGACCGCCGGGCGCCATGACCTGCCCTGGCAGAAGACGCGTGATCCCTACCGTATCTGGCTTTCGGAGATCATGCTGCAGCAGACGCAGGTCGGCACGGTGATTCCCTATTACGCCCGTTTTCTGGGCAATTTTCCCGATGTACAGGCACTGGCTGCGGCGCCGATAGAGTCGGTCATCGAGCATTGGGCCGGCTTGGGCTATTACGCCCGGGCGCGCAACCTGCATCGTTGCGCCCGGCAGATTGCCGAGGTCTACGGCGGAGATTTCCCGCAAACGGAAGCTGAACTGGAGAGCTTGCCGGGTATCGGCCGGTCGACGGCGGCAGCCATCGCCGCTTTTGCCTTTGGCCGGCGGGCGGCGATTCTCGATGGTAACGTCAAGCGGGTGCTGTGCCGGCAATTCGGCATCGCCGGCTTTCCCGGCGCGACGGCAGTCCACCGCGAACTTTGGGCCTTGGCCGAAAGCCTGCTGCCGGAGAGCAATATCGAGGTTTACACGCAAGGACTGATGGATCTTGGCGCAACGCTGTGCACGCGGAGTCGGCCACGCTGTGGCGATTGCCCGGTAGCCAGTGGATGCGTGGCGCGGCGCGATGGCCGACAGGGTGAACTGCCGGAATCAAAGCCCCGGCCCGCTGTGCCGGAGCGTACCTCGACCTTTGTACTGCTCACCGACGGTGCGCGCCTGCTGCTTGAACGCCGCCCGCCTTCGGGCCTGTGGGGCGGACTGCTGGTGCCGCCGGAAGGCGAGCCGGCCGAGGTGGCGGCACGTTTGGGGCTGGCCCTTGGCGAGTCAATGAAGCTGCCGCCGCTCAAGCATGCGTTCACCCATTTCCGGCTGACGCTGTTACCCGTTCTGTGCCGGATTGAGGCTGGTTTTCAGGTCGCCGAACCGGGCCTGGAATGGGTGGCGCTCAGCAAGGCAGCCGACGCCGGGGTACCGGCCCCGATCAAGAAGCTGATCAACCAGGTTGCCAGCGCAGGGGGCTGATGCCCCAGCGTTCGAAGGTTTCGGCCCGGACGATCTGGCCGTAATGGTTGCCGATCTTGCGTGACAGGTCGACATCGACCGGCGTCGTCACGTACTGCTGGCGACCGGTGTGATAGATGACGCGGACGACGGGTGCCAGCATGTTCTCGTGGTTGGCCTGGACGACCATGGCGAGATGCCCGCTGTCGAGCAGGACCAGGGTGCCGACGGGGTAAATGCCGACGGTCTTGACGAAAGCGGCCACCAGCGCCGGATCATATTGCGTCCCGCTTTCCTCGTAGAGCTGGCGCAGCGCGTGCGACGGCGACATCGCCGCCCGGTAGGGACGATCCGAAGTCATTGCATCGTAGGTGTCGACAATCGCCGCCATGCGGCCGGCCACTGAAATCTCATCGCCGGCCATCCGGTAGGGATAGCCGCAGCCGTTGTAGCGCTCGTGGTGTTCGAGCACCACGGCGACTGCTGTTTCGGGCAGCCGCGAGGTGGCATCAAGCACGGCCAGACCTTCCTCGACATGGCTCTGGACGATGGAAAACTCGGCCTGGGAGAGCCCCCCGGCCTTGGTCGTCAGTCGCGAATCAAGGGCGGAATGGCCGATATCCTTGACCATGGTGCCGAGTGCGAGTTTTTCGATTTCCGGCTCGGGCATGCCCTCGTGACGGCCAAAGGCAATGATCAGGGCAGCCGTCGCCACGGCATGGTCGTTGGCATAGGAATCCATGCCCTTGAGCCGGGACAGTGGCACCAGCGCATCGGGGTTGCGCAGCACCGAGGCGATCATCTTGCTGACCACCGGTTCAAGATAGCCGGCATCGACTTTCTGGCCTGCCCGCGCCGAGAGCATCAGGGCACTAACCGTGCCGCTTGCCTCCTGCATCAGCCGGCCGGCCCGGCGCCGTTCTTCGCCGAGCGACACAGGATGGGGCGTCGTCGCCCTGATTTCAGCCAGCGATTTCAGCCGCTGGTCGATCTGGTTGATGCGCGCCATCGGCGTCGGCGGCACGTCGATTCCCTTGTCGATATCGATGCTGACCTCGGTGATGCCGTCTTCCTTGAGCTTCCAGACGTGGGCTTCGTCGCGCACCTTGAATTTCGACTGCCAGAGGGAATGATCGAGCCAGCGTTTGTGCAGGTCCACGACATACATGTCGGGCAGCAGCTGGTCGATGGATATCTTGCGGATCATGTCTGGGCGGCAGCCGCTACTTTTTTTCGGCAGCCTGTGCGGCGCGCTGCTCCGCTTGCTGCATTTTCCGGGCGACGCGTGCATCGTGAGCAGCCTGCCTCTGGCGCAATTTTTCCGCCTCGGCCAGCTTGCGTTTCTCGCCTTCGGCGGCCTTCAGCGCCTTGCCGGCCTCGCTTGCCGCCCGCTTCTCGCTGGATGCCTGACGGGCCGCCGCCGATTCCGTCTGGCGCAGCTCCATATCTGCGGCACGGCGCGGCAGTTCTTCGGCACGCCGCCTGTCACGCTCGGCCAATTGCTCTTTCTGGACAGCCCGCTCGATGTTCCGGCCCTCGCTTTCCAGCCGGCGAGTCTCGCGGACGGTCTTCAGATGCTCACGCGCAGCAGCATTCCGGCAATCGTTGATGAGGAACTTTCCGGCGCATTCGGCATTTCTCTGTTCCAGCAAGCGGTCAGCTTCAGCCTGGCGCGCCTTGCCCTCGGCCTGCATCGCCGCGGCCTTGTCGAGCCTCTCCTGCCAGGCCGCCGCCCTGTCGTCGCTGGCCGCCACATCGGCCGCCAGCCCGCGACAAGGCATGGCCAGCAGCACGATCAGGCCGGCAATGGCGGTCGCCATGGGGTGAAAGCCAGGCAAGCGGCGATGCATGCCTGGCTTCAGCGGGTCGGTGCGAGTTTGCTTGAGCATCCGGCGATTCTAGCAGGCTGTCGCAAGACATAGCTAAATTGACTGAAATGCTAGACAAGCCATTGTAAAAATGGCGATTTCCGTGATTTTCGCAAGCAACGGCAGCCATCGCTCTGCCCGTCAAAACGCCAGACCCCGGAGCGCGGTCCGTCCCGCCTCGTTATAATCGCCCCCTCATGATCGCCTTACGCCAAGTCACCTTCGCCCGCGCCGGGCGGCCGCTCGTCATCGATGCCTCCGTCCAGCTCCACCCGGGCTGGAAAGTCGGCGTCGTCGGCGCCAACGGCTGCGGCAAATCCAGCCTCTTCGCCCTGCTCGCCGACGAATTGCATGCCGAATCCGGCAATGTCGAAATCCCGGCCAGCTGGCACATCGCCCGCGTCGCCCAGGAAACCCCGGCCCTGCCCGACAGCGCGCTGGAATTCGTCCTCGATGGCGACGTCGAACTGCGCCGCATCGAGCGCGAACTGGCCGAAGCCGAGGCGAAAGGCGACGGCGTTGCCATCGGCCACCTGCATGCACGCTATGGCGAAATCGGCGGCTATTCGGCCAAGGCCCGCGTTGCCGAAGTCCTGCACGGACTGGGTTTCACTGATGCCGACTTCAGCCGCGCCGTGGCCGAGTTCTCGGGTGGCTGGCGCGTTCGTCTCAACCTCGCCCGCGCCCTCTCCTGCCGCGCCGACCTGCTGCTCCTCGACGAGCCGACCAACCACCTCGACCTTGACGCCGTGTTCTGGCTCGAAAACTGGCTCAAGAACACGCCGGCAACCCTGCTCCTGATCTCGCATGACCGCGATTTCCTCGATGCCGTCGTCGGCCAGATCATCGCCATCGACCTCCAGCGCCTGAGCCTGACGAGCGGCGGCTATTCCGACTACGAGCGGGCCCGAGCCGCCCGGCTGGCCACCCAGCAATCGGCCTTCGAAGCGCAGCAGCGCGAAATCGCCCACCTTTCCAGCTTCATCGAACGCTTCAAGGCCAAGGCGACCAAGGCGCGCCAGGCACAAAGCCGGATCAAGACGCTGGAACGCATGGAAATGGTCGCCGCCGCGCACGTCGACTCCCCCTTCCATTTCAGCTTCCGCGCCCCAACTGCCCTGCCCGATCCTCTTCTCAGCATCGAAAGAGCCTCGGCTGGCTATGCCGACCACAAGATCATCGACCACGTCACAATGACCCTGCGCCCGGGCTGTCGCATCGGCCTGCTCGGCCGCAACGGTGCGGGCAAGTCGACGCTGATCAAGCTGCTGGCCAATTCGATCCCCCAGCAAGGTGGCGAACGCAAGGAAGCCAAGGCCCTCAACATCGGCTACTTTGCCCAGCACCAGCTCGAACAGCTACGCCCCGACGAATCGCCGCTGCAACATCTGGTTCGCCTCGACCCGGCAGCCACCGAACAGGAACTGCGCGACTACATCGGTGGCTTCGATTTCCGGGGCGACATGGCGACCCGCGCCATCGAACCCTTCTCCGGCGGCGAAAAAACCCGCCTCGCCCTCGCCCTGCTCATCCGCACCCGACCCAACTTGCTGCTGCTCGACGAGCCGACCAACCACCTCGACCTCGAAATGCGCGAAGCCCTGACCTTCGCCCTGCAGGACTACGAGGGCGGCGTGGTTTTCGTCTCGCACGACCGCCACCTGCTGCGTACCTGCGCCGACGAACTGCTGCTCGTCGCCGACGGCAAGGTGGCTGAATTCGACGGCGACCTCGACGACTACGCCGCCTGGCTCGCCGCCCAGCGCAGCGCCGAAAAAGCCCAGGAGCCCGATGCCGCCGCCGAAAAAACCGAACGCCTGGCCCAACGCGCCGACGCCAAGGCCAACCGCCAGGCCCTGCTCGCCCAACGCCGGCCGCTGATCAAGGAAATCGAGCAGCTGGAACGCAAGCTGGCCAAGTGGAATGAGGAAAAGGCTGCTTTGGATGCTTCGTTCGCCGACCCCGAGTTCTACACCTCGGTTGATCGGGTGAAAAGCGAGGAAATGCACAAACAGGCAGCGCTGCTGGGCGAACAGATCGATGACGCGGAAATGCGCTGGCTGGAGGTGCATGAGGCACTGGAGGGCTTGCCAGCAGCGGACTGATAGCCGGGGGGCTGATTTACGCCAAAACCACCGAATCCCCCACCCTCATCAGGTAAAATCCCCTTTTTCCGAACACTTTCGCTGGAGCCCAACCGTGCAAATCGTCTGCCTAGACCTCGAAGGGGTCCTCGTCCCCGAAATCTGGATCGAATTCTCCAAGCGCACGGGCATTCCCGAGCTGATGCGCACCACGCGCGACGAGCCGGACTACGACAAGCTCATGACTTACCGCCTGAACATCCTGCGCGAGCACAAGCTCGGCCTGCCGGACATCCAGAAGGTCATCGCCGAAATGGGCCCGATGCAGGGCGCCCGCGCCTTCCTTGACAAGCTGCGCGAGGATTACCAGGTCGTCATCCTCTCCGACACCTTCTACGAATTCGCCCATCCGCTCATGCGCCAACTGGGCTGGCCGACGCTGTTCTGCCATTCGCTCGAAGCCGATGCGTCGGGCATGCTGGTCGCCTACCACCTGCGCATGCCGGACCAGAAGCGCGAGGCCGTGCAGCGCTTCAAGGAGCTGAAATTCACCATCGTCGCGGCCGGTGATTCGTACAACGATACCGCCATGCTCGGCGAAGCCCATGGCGG
>CAIYYE010000218.1 GCA_903930395.1 uncultured beta proteobacterium | reverse complement strand
TGGGCCTACCTTAAAACTCCAGCCGTACTGCGTTATGGAGCGGGTGAAGGGAATCGAACCCTCGTCTTAAGCTTGGAAGGCTTCAGCTCTACCATTGAGCTACACCCGCTTATTACGCCCGCAACACAGGCTGCTACAGCATTTAATCTGGTGGAGGGGGAAGGATTCGAACCTTCGAAGGCAGAGCCGACAGATTTACAGTCTGTTCCCGTTGACCGCTTGGGTACCCCTCCGGAAGAACCCGAGATTATCCGGACGACTTCCAGCCCTGTCAACACCAAATAACAGAAAAGCCGACATATAGTCGGCTTTTTGCGGGTTTGAATCCGAAATTACTTCTGGGCAAGAACCCAGGCGACGAGTTTCTTGGCTTCGTCTTCGGTGACGTTGTTCGGCGGCATCGGGATCTGACCCCAGGTACCCTTGCCACCGGCCTTGACCTTGGCGGCCAGCATGGCGGGAGCGGCCTTGTCGCCCTTGTATTTGGCAGCGACTTCCTTGTAAGCGGGGCCAACCAGCTTCTTGTCGATGGCGTGGCAGGACATGCAGTTCTTGGCCTTGGCCAGAGCTTCATCGGCCTGGGCCTGACCGGCCATCACGATTCCAGCAGCAGCCATCACGGCAACATAAACAGCTTTCATTCTCTCGCTCCGTTATTCAAGTTAGTGGATAAATCAGTATTGGATGATAAAACCCTTTTCTATCCCTTGCAAACAGGATGCCTGAGGGCGTACATCGCGCCTGTCCGAGGCTAATAACGCACGAGACCGATCCAGCGTTGACAGCAATCGCTTATACAGGGCGCGACGATGCCGCCAGCAAGGCGCCGGCCGAGACGAACAGGCCGCCAAAAAGCCGATTCTGCCGGCGGATGGCTATCGGGTCATGCAGCCAGCGGCCAAGATGAACGGCGGCAAGGGCATACCCCGACATCACGGTCAGGTCGGTCAGGCAGAGCGTGGCAGCAATCAGTAGATACTGGGGCACTTGCGCCTGGCCAGGATTGACGAACTGGGGGACCAGGGCGGCGATGAAAATAATCGCCTTCGGATTGGTCAGGTTGACCAGAACCCCCTGAAAAAAAAGTCCCTTGCGGCGGACCGGCGGGGCATTTGCGTCAACTGGAACAGCCGGCGCCCGCCATTTCTGGAGTCCGAGCCAGACAAGGTAGGCAGCACCGCAAAACTTGACCACGGAAAATGCCGTTTCCGAGGTCGCCAGCAGCGCGCCTAGACCCAGCGCCACAATTGCCAGGTGAATCAGGATAGCGGTCTGCAGACCGAGAATGGCCATCAGCGCGGCCCAGTAGCCATGGCGCATGCCGGTGCTCATGCTGATGACGGCACCTGGCCCGGGTGTAATGGCAATCAGGATGGACGCCAGCAGGAACCCGAACCAGACCGTCAGCGTCATTTGCGGCGCTGAATCTGCTTGACGTCGCGCACGGCACCCTTGTCGGCCGAAGTGGCCATCAGGGCATAGGCCTGCAAGGCAGCCGAAACGGTGCGCTGACGATCAACCGGCTGCCAGGCGGCATCACCCCTGGCGTCCATGGCGACGCGACGCTTGACCAGCTCGCCTTCGGAAATGGCCAGATGAATGCGGCGATTCGGGATGTCGATTTCGATGGTATCGCCCTCTTCCACCAGGCCGATGGCGCCCCCATCGGCGGCTTCCGGTGAGGCATGGCCAATCGACAGACCGGACGTACCGCCGGAGAAACGGCCGTCGGTCAGCAGTGCGCAGGCTTTGCCGAGACCCATCGACTTCAGATAGGAGGTCGGATAGAGCATTTCCTGCATACCGGGACCGCCCTTCGGGCCTTCGTAGCGGATCACGACAATGTCGCCGGCGACGATGCGTTCGCCCAGAATGGCCTCGACTGCAGCATCCTGGCTTTCAAACACGCGCGCCTTGCCGGTGAACTTCCAGATCGACTCGTCGACCCCGGCCGTCTTGACGATACAGCCGTCGACCGCGATGTTGCCGTAGAGCACGGCAAGACCACCCTCTTGCGAGAAGGCATTGGCCTTGTTGCGGATACAGCCGTTGGTACGATCCAGATCAAGCTCGTTGAAGCGCCGATCCTGCGAGAAGGCGACCTGAGTCGGCACGCCGCCCGGCGCAGCCTTGAAAAATTCATGCACCTTGACGTCGTGTTCACGAACGATGTCCCAGCGATCGATGGCCTCGCCGATATTCTTGATATGGACGGTCGGCACGTCACGGTCAATCAGGCCAGCCCGGTCGAGTTCGCCGAGGATGCCCATGATGCCACCCGCACGATGCACATCCTCAATGTGGTACTTGTCAGTCATCGGCGCCACCTTGCACAAGCAGGGAACGGCACGGGAAATGCGGTCAATGTCGGCCATCGTGAAATCGACGCCGGCTTCCTGGGCCGTGGCCAGAATGTGGAGGACAGTATTGGTCGAGCCGCCCATCGCAACATCAAGGGTCATGGCATTCTCGAAGGCCGCCTTGGTGGCGATCGAGCGCGGCAGCACCGAGGCATCATCTTCTTCGTAATAGCGCTTGCACAGCTCGACAATCTGCCGACCGGCGCGCAGGAAAAGTTGTTTGCGGTCAGCATGCGTGGCGACGACCGTACCGTTGCCCGGCAGACTGAGACCGAAAGCTTCGGTCAGGCAATTCATCGAGTTGGCGGTAAACATGCCGGAACAGGAGCCGCAGGTAGGACAGGCGGAACGTTCGATTTCGTCCAGATCGGACTGGGAAACCGAGTGGTCGGCCGCCTTGACCATGGCATCGACAAGGTCGAGATGCACGACATTGCCCTGGATCTTGACCTTGCCGGCCTCCATTGGCCCGCCGGACACGAAGATGACCGGGATATTGAGGCGCATGGCGGCCATCAGCATACCCGGCGTGATCTTGTCGCAATTGGAGATGCAGACCATGGCATCGGCGCAATGGGCATTGACCATGTACTCGACCGAATCGGCGATCAGGTCGCGGCTGGGCAGCGAGTAGAGCATGCCACTGTGGCCCATGGCGATGCCGTCGTCGATGGCAATCGTATTGAATTCCTTGGCCACACCGCCGGCCGCTTCGATCTCGCGCGCCACCAGCTGGCCCATGTCCTTGAGGTGCACGTGGCCCGGCACAAATTGGGTAAAGCTGTTGACCACCGCGATGATCGGCTTGCCGAAGTCGCCATCCTTCATGCCTGTGGCGCGCCACAGTGAGCGGGCGCCGGCCATGTTGCGGCCGTGGGTGGAGGTGCGGGAACGGTAATGGGGCATGGAAATCTCCGTCAAATCTGGCGTCGATGTCTTGTCATCAGACGCGAACTATAATCGGCTAATTCTAGCCCACTCTGAACCTTCGATGCTTCTTCACCCGCAGTTCGACCCTGTCGCCTTCTCGCTTGGCCCGCTCTCGGTGCGCTGGTACGGTTTGATGTACCTCCTTGCCTTCGTTCAGTTTATTTTGCTGGGCCGCTACCGGATCAGGCGTGGCGCATCGATTCTCACTGTCGAGCAACTCGACGACCTGCTCTTCTACGGCATGCTCGGCGTCATTGTCGGCGGACGTCTGGGACAGGTTTTCTTCTACGACCCGGCCTATTACCTGAGCAATCCGCTGGAAATCCTGGCCGTCTGGAAGGGCGGCATGAGTTTCCATGGCGGCTTCATTGGCGTCCTGGTGGCGATCGGCCTGTGGGCGCGCAAGCTGGACTTCAACTGGTGGGACATTACCGATTTCATCGCCCCGCTCGTCCCGCTCGGGCTGGCCGCTGGACGCCTCGGCAATTTCATCAACGGCGAACTGTGGGGCCGCGTCACCGACGCCAGCCTGCCCTGGGCCATGGTCTTCCCGCAAGCCGGCGACATGCTGCCCCGACATCCCTCACAGCTTTATCACATCAGCCTTGAGGGCCTCGCTCTCTTTGTCATCCTCTGGCTATATTCCAGCCGCCCGCAGCC
>CAIYYE010000217.1 GCA_903930395.1 uncultured beta proteobacterium | reverse complement strand
GACACCGCTCCAGAAATGATCGCCCAGATGCATCCAGCGCCGGATGGCCGTACCAAGAAGGATCAGGGCGAAATCGGGGAGCAGGAGCAGGGCGGTATTCATCGATGAAACTCGAAGATGGCTTCACGCCGCCCGGAACAGGCAGCGCCAGCCACTATTCGCAGACGCGCAGAAGATCGGCTTCCAGCTCGATTTCGATGCCTTTTTCCAGCTTCTGGGCAATGAACATGCCGCGATACAGACGGCCGGCATTCTCGGTTTTTTTGGCATGCGGCGTTTCCCAGTCGGCAACGCGAATGCGGACCATGCCCGTCTGCTCATCCCGCTCCGGCGCCTTGGCTGAAACGCAAGGGGTGGCCAGCACATGGCGGTTGAACTCGTCCCGGCTGTATTGCATGAGCGTCTTGCCCGGCACCACCGGACAGGTGCCGAGATGGCGGGTCCTGACCTCGGTGGACAGCACCTCACCTTTGAGGAAATAGACGGGATCGCTTGCCACCCAGCCGGCACCACCCTCCTCGTAGCGGACACATTGCCCGGCCCGCAACATTTCGGGCTGCTTGAACAACAGCCGAGCCGACGGCCGCAGCACCGGCTCGGCTGCCTGCGCCGAAAGGCTCAGGCAGGCAAGCGCAACGAGGAAAATTCGCATGAAATTATCCGGTTCAATAGGTCCGGGTATCTTCAATCACCTTACCGTCGTTGGGCAAGCCCCCCGGCGTAATAAATGCCACTTCGCCGCGCAATTTGGTGACTTCGCGCAAGCTATTGACCACAGCCTTGTCGAGAACCTCGTGCCCGGCCTCGATTTCGCAATGCAGCACCATGCGATCCTGACCGCCAGGATTGTCTACAACCAGCCGCATGCGATGAATTTCCGGATGCCGGCCGGCAATCTGCGCCACCTGTTCGGGATGCACGAACATGCCCTTGATCTTGGTCGTCTGGTCGGCCCGCCCCATCCAGCCTTTGAGGCGGATATTGCTGCGCCCGCAGGGCGAACGGCCAGGCAGGATAGCCGACAGGTCACCCGTCGCGAAGCGGATCAGCGGGTAATCGGGATCGAAGGTGGTTACCACGACTTCGCCGACCTCACCCGGCTCGACCGGATCGCCTGTACCGGGACGGACGATTTCAACGAGTACGCCCTCCTCGACAACCATGCCCTCTTCCGCATCGGTTTCGTAGGCGATGGCACCAATGTCAGCAGTTGCGTAACACTGGCGTACCGAAATGCCGCGCTCGCCAAGCCACTGGCGGGTGACACCGGGCAGGGCTTCGCCCGAGACGCAGGCCTTGCGCAGGGAACCGATGTCCGCGCCCATTTCCTCTGCCTTCTCGACAATGATGCGGAGAAAGGACGGGGTACCGGTATAGGCTTCCGGCTTGAGGTCCACCATGGCCTGAACCTGCTGCTCGGTCTGTCCGGTGCCGCCGGGGAAAACGGCGCAACCCAGCTTGCGGGCGCCGCCTTCCATCAGGAAAGCACCGGGCGTGAAATGGTAGGAGAAGCAGTTATGCACGAGGTCGCCATCACGGAAACCCGCAGCGTAAAGGACTCGCGCCATGCGCCAGGGGTCGGTATCCCGCCCCTGCATTTCGTAGATCGGCCCGGGCGAGGCAAACACCCGCTTGGCCTTGTGCCGGGGTAGTGCGTTGAGCCCGCCGAAGGGCGGCGTTTTTTTCTGCAACTCGATGAGGTCGCGCTTGCGCGTCAGCGGCAGCTTGGCCAGTGCCTCGCGTGTCGCGCACTCGAACGGATTGACCCCGGCCAGCGACTGAAAGTAGTAATGCGTCGTTTCCTTGGCATGCGCCACCTGCCGCGCCAGCTTGTCCATCAGATCAGCCTCGCGCTCATCCGGGTCGCGGGTTTCGAGCGGATCGTAGTAACTCATGATAACCAGCGCTTTCTTCTGCGATAGTGCTTCACATCCTTGAAAGATTTCCGACCAGCCGAACTCAGCCCCAGATAAAACTCTTTGACGTCTTCATTGGTCCGCAAATCTTCCGCATTTCCCTCCATCACCACCCGGCCGTTTTCCAGGATGTAGCCGAAGTCGGCATAGCGCAGGGCGACCATGGTGTTCTGCTCGGCCAGCAGGAAACTGACGTTTTCGCGAGTATTCAGATCCTTCACGATCTCGAAAATCTCTTCGACGATCTGCGGCGCCAGACCCATTGACGGCTCATCGAGCAGGATCATTTCCGGCTTGGCCATCAGGGCACGACCGATGGCGCACATCTGCTGCTCGCCACCGGAGGTATAGCCGGCCTGCGAAGTACGCCGTGTCTTGAGGCGCGGGAAGTAGTGATAAACCTTGTCCAGGCTGTCCTTCAAATCAGCGCGCGAAATGCTGCGCGTGTAGGCCCCGGTCAGCAGATTTTCCTCGATGGTCAGGTGGCCGAAACAATGCCGCCCTTCCATGACCTGGATGACGCCGCGCTTGACCAGCTCGTTCGGCGTCAACTGATCGATACGATCACCCTTGTACTCGACCGAACCCTTGGTCACATCGCCGCGTTCGGCATGCAGCAGATTGGAAATCGCCTTCAACGTCGTCGATTTGCCGGCGCCATTGGCGCCCAGCAAGGCGACGATCTTGCCTTTCGGCACATTCAGCGAAACCCCCTTGAGCACAAGAATCACGTGGTCATAGATGACCTCGATATTGTTGATACTCAGGTAGTTGTCG
>CAIYYE010000216.1 GCA_903930395.1 uncultured beta proteobacterium | reverse complement strand
TTTTCGAAATCGATCGGGTTGACCTTGTGCGGCATGGTCGAGGAGCCGATTTCGCCGGCCTTGACCTTCTGCTTGAAGAAACCGAGGGAGATATAGCCCCAGATGTCGCGGTCGAGGTCAATCAGGATGCTGTTGACGCGGGCAAAGGCGTCGAACAGTTCGGCCAGCGCGTCGTGCGGCTCGATCTGGATGGTATAGGGGTTGAACGTCAGGCCGAGCGATTCGACGAAGCGCTGGGCAAAGGCTTCCCAGTCGTAGCCGGGGTAAGCGATCAGGTGGGCGTTATAGTTGCCGACGGCACCATTGATCTTGCCGAGCAGTTCGACGCCGACGATACGGGCGCGGGCGCGTTGCAGGCGGTAGGCGACGTTGGCCATTTCCTTGCCGAGCGTCGTCGGGGTGGCCGGCTGGCCGTGTGTGCGGCTCATCATCGGCACCTCGGCGTTGACGTGGGCCAGCTCACGCAGGCGGGCGATGACCTTGTCAAGCCCCGGTAGCATGCCCTGTTCGCGCGCGCCCTGACACATCAGCGCGTGCGAGAGGTTGTTGATGTCTTCGGAGGTGCAGGCGAAGTGGATGAACTCGCTGACCTTGGTCACTTCGGCATTGCCCTTGGTGTTCTTCTTGATCCAGTATTCGAGTGCCTTGACGTCATGGTTGGTGACGGCTTCCTCGGCCTTCACTTCAGCCGCCTGCTCGACCGTGAAATTGGCGACCAGGGCATCGAGTTCGGCGATGGTGGCCGGCGAAAACGCGGCGATTTCCGTGAAATGCGGCTCGGCGGCCAGCGCCTTGAGCCATTCGATCTCAACCTTGAGGCGCGCCTTGATCAGGCCGAATTCGGAAAAGTGCTCGCGCAGGGCGTCAACCTTGCCGGCATAGCGGCCATCGAGCGGGGAAAGGGCAGTCAGCGGATTGAAAGTCATCAGGGCATCCTTTTCGGTAAGCCTGACATTTTACCTGCCCGGCGAAGCCCTCGCCATACGCTATAATCGAAGTCCCCAAATCACAGAGCGCACGATGAAGCTGATCGGCTCCCATACCAGCCCGTTTGTCCGCAAAGTACGGATCGTCCTGGCTGAAAAAAAGATCGACTACGAACTCGTCATCGATTCACCCTGGCTCGAAGACAGCAAGGTTCCCGACATCAATCCGCTGGGCAAGATCCCGGTGCTGGTGCTCGACGACAACACGCCGCTCTTCGACTCACGGGTCATCGTCGAGTACATCGACAACGTCACCCCCAACAACAAGCTGTTCCCGGCCCCCAATCGCGAGCGGACCGAGGTCAAGCGCTGGGAAGCGCTGGCCGACGGCCTGCTTGACGCAGCTGTGACTGCCCTGCTCGAAGGCAAGCGCCCGAAGAAGGAACAGAGCGCCAGCTGGATCGCGCGCCAGCACGACAAGGTGACGCGCAGCCTGGCCTTCATGGCCACCGAACTCGGCGAAAAGACCTTCTGCATGGGCACCCACTTCTCGATGGCCGACATTGCCGTCGGCACCGCCCTGGGCTATCTGTGCTTCCGCTTCCCGGACATCGCCTGGCAGGAAAGCCACCCGAACCTGGCCAAGCTTTACGACAAGCTGCTGCAACGCCCGCCCTTCGCGGACACCATCCCGCACGACTGATCGAAAAGGCGCCGCTGGCGCCTTTTTTTTCGCCCCGCCCATGCCAAAGCCATGGCAAACTGATCAACCTGCCGGATGACATGCACATCGTCGGCAGAACCACTCGTCCCGAATTCGAGATCAGCATTGCCCATGAATGCATCAACCCCTTCTCCACACGCCGAGCAGCTGCGCGAAGCACTGATAGACGAGGCTTACCACCAGGGATACGGCGGCATCCCGATGACGCTTATCGTCATTGGCGGCCTGATCATCATTCACTGGATCAATGCCGGCGAACTGCTCAACCCGTGGTGGCTGTCCGCCGCTCTCGGGGTCACCATCGTCAGGCTGCTCAGCCTGCTCCGCTTCGCCAATGAAAATCAGACCATGACAGTCCGCCAGAAGGAGGCCTGGTTCGTCACCCCGGTCATCCTCATGGCCCTGCTCTGGGGCGCGCTTGCCCCGCTGACCTTCGCGGAAGCCAACACCATCGAGCAACTGACCATGGTCTGCGTGCTCTCCGGCATGGCCGGCGGCGCCGCCACCGTGCTGGCACCGCTCGGCTGGCCGGCACGCTTTTACCTGATCTGCTGCCTGCTCCCCATCTCTGTCCTGATTTTTGACGCGCCCGGCGGCGGCCCGGCCCTGAGCGGGCTGGCCCTGGGTTTTCTCGGCATCATGTTCGTGAGCCACGCCCAGGCGCGCAGAATGCTGGTGGAAGCCAAGACCAGCCTGTTCGACAAGCAACAA
>CAIYYE010000215.1 GCA_903930395.1 uncultured beta proteobacterium | reverse complement strand
CCTACCGCGAGTGCATGATCAACCTGCTCGACACGCCGGGCCACGAGGACTTCTCGGAAGATACTTATCGCACGCTGACGGCCGTCGACTCGGCAACCATGGTCATCGACTCGGTCAATGGCGTCGAAGCGCAGACCATCAAGCTGCTCAACGTCTGCCGCATGCGCGACACGCCGATTCTGACCTTCATCAACAAGCTCGACCGCGAAGGCAAGGAACCGATCGACCTGCTTGACGAAATCGAATCGGTGCTCGGCATCCAGTGCGCCCCGATGACCTGGCCGATTGGCATGGGCAAGCGCTTCCGCGGCGTCTATCACCTCTACGACGACGCCATCGCCTTCTTCGATCCGCAGGCTGAAAAAGGTACTGCCGAGATCATCCAGGGCCTCGACAACCCGCGCCTGGACGAACTGATCGGCAGCCAGGCCGACGAACTGCGCATGGACATCGAACTGGTCCGTGGCGCCTCGCATGCCTTCGATGCCGAGGCTTATCTGGCCGGCAAGCAGTCGCCGGTCTTCTTCGGCTCGGCGGTCAATAACTTCGGCGTGCAGAGCCTGCTCGACGCCGTGGTTGACCTCTCGCCGCCGCCGATTGCCCGCCCCGCCGTGACGCGCAAGGTCGCGCCGAACGAGCCGAAATTCTCCGGTTTCGTGTTCAAGATCCAGGCCAACATGGACCCCAAGCACCGCGACCGCATCGCCTTCCTGCGCGTCTGCTCGGGCAAGTTCGAGCGCGGCATGAAGGTCAAGCAGGGCGGCGCCGGCAAGTTCCTGTCGGTCAACAACGCCATCACCTTCATGGCGCGTGACCGCAGCACGACCGACGAAGCCTATCCGGGCGACATCATCGGCATCCCCAATCACGGCACCATCCGCCTTGGCGAAACCTTCACCGAAGGCGAAGAGCTGCGTTTCACCGGTATTCCGTCCTTCGCCCCGGAGCACTTCCGCCTCGCCCGTATCGCCAACCCGCTGAAGATCAAGCAGTTGCAGAAGGGTTTGCAGCAGCTGGCCGAGGAGGGCGCCACCCAGTTGTTCCGTCCCCTGTCCGGTACCGATCTGATTCTCGGTGCGGTCGGTACGCTGCAGTTCGATGTCGTGGCCAGCCGCCTTGAACACGAATACGGCGTGCAGGTCATTTTCGAGCACTACAACTGCGCGACGGCGCGCTGGATTCATGGCGACGCCGACGAACTGCGCCAGATTTCCGACCGCTACAGTGCCAACGTCGCCCTCGACGGGGCCGACGATCCGGTCTATCTGGCGCCGAACAATGTTTATCTGAACATGGTCAAAGAGAAATATCCAAAGCTGCGTTTCCTTGAGGCGCGTGAGGTGATCTGAAGATGACTGTCCGGGTACAGGAAGCCGATTTCGATCTGGGGGCGGAGATTGCCGCGCTCCGAGCGGCGGACGCCCGGGTCGGCGCACTGGCCAGCTTTCTCGGCCTGGTGCGCGACATCAATGACGGGGCAAGCGTCGCCGAAATGACGCTGGAACACTACCCCGGCATGACCGAAAAGGCGCTCGAAGAAATCGTTGCCGAGGCCAAAGGCCGCTGGGATATCTATGACGCGCTGGTCATCCACCGCGTCGGCCCGCTCAAGCCCTGCGACCAGATCGTGCTGGTTGCCGTGACCAGCGCTCACCGTGGCGAAGCCTTCGCCGCCTGCGAATTCATCATGGATTACCTGAAAACCCGCGCCCCGTTCTGGAAGCGCGAGGCCACGCCGCAAGGCGCGCGCTGGGTCGATGCGCGGGATGCCGACGACAGCGCGGCGGCGCGCTGGCAGACCTGAGGATCAGGCGTTTTCGTGGCCGGATTCGCTGCCGCAGATGCCCTTTTCGATGGCGTAGGCGGTCAGCGCCGATGCGTTGTGCAAATCGAGTTTTTTCATCAGGTTGGATCGGTGTTTTTCGATCGTCTTGATACTCAGGCAAAGGAAATCGGCAATCAGCTTGTTGGAGTTTCCTTCCGCCGCCAGTTTGAGGATTTGCCGTTCGCGCTGGGTCAGCATGTCCCACGGCCCTGAGGTCTTGGCGTGATCTTTCCGGTTGGGCTTGCCGATTCCCTGATGGGCCCCGATGACCTTTGAGGATATCTCCGGGCTCAGGTAGACCTTGCCGCTCAGTACGCAATGCACGGCAAGGTTCAACTCGTTTTGCGTCGCTTCCTTGAGCAGGTAGCCATCGGCGCCGGCCCGAAGACTGGCATGGATGTATTCCTCCGCCTTGTGGCAGGTGATGACGAGGACGCGCGTTGCCGGGTGCCGGCGTTTGATATCGGCTATCGTTTCAATACCGTTCATGCCCGGCATCGAGAGGTCCGTCAATACGATGTGCGGATTCAGGCGCCCCACGGCGCTGACAGCATCGCGGCCATTGTCCAGTTCGCCGACGATCTCGAGGTTCGCGTCCTGGAGCAATAGCGCCCGCAGCCCGGCGCGCAGCAGGGTGTGATCCTCGATGATCAGTATGCGTTGCTTGCCGTTCATCGTTAGCTCCTTAATCTCCTGCCCCGGTCCGTTTCAAGCCCCGGATGCATCAGGCCAGACCACGCGGATGGCAGTCCCCCGGGCGGGGGCGGAATCCAGGGCAAAAACGCCGCCGCTGAGGCGGACCCGTTCGCGCATGCTGGTCAAGCCCATGCCACTCCCGCTACGGTTATCCTCCAGGCGTCGCCGTGGGTCAAAGCCCTTGCCGTTGTCGGTCACCGACAACATCAGGACCTCGTCCTGCCTGAGCAAGGCGACCTCTATCCGATCTGCCCCGGCATGTTTGACGATATTGGTCGTCGCTTCCTGCAGGAGTCGGAAAATGGTGGTTTTAAGCGAAGTCGCAATCTCGTTCTCCTTGACCGCGATATGCTTGATCAAGCGGATACCGGGGCAAGCCGATTCAAATTCGCGGAAAAACCAGGACAGGGTTGGCAATATACCCAGGTCATCGAGCATGGCCGGGCGCAAATCCATGGAAATCCTGCGCACTTCGACGAGGGCGTCCTTCACCTTGGCGCTCAAACCCTGCAAGGCATTCCCGGCCTCGGCGACGGTGCTTTTATCCAGCGAGGCGGTGACATTATCAATCGATAGTTTGATCAGGCTGAGCGACTGGCCGATTACATCGTGGAGGTCGCCGGCGATGCGCTGGCGTTCATCTTCCTGCACGTTGAGCAACTGGTTGGTCAGCAAGCGGGCTTCCTCCTGCGAGCGGCGCAGCGCGGCCTCCGATTGAATCCACGCCGTCATGTCCTGCTCTACTATCGAATAGGCGTCGCATTTTCCATCCTGGTTGAGGTGGGCAATGACCACCTGGTTGGTCGAAATGCGGCGGCCGCGACGCCCCAGCAGTTCCGAAGAACCATTCCATGTGCCGGCACACACGGCGACGGGCAGGGCTTCCTCGAGCATGGTCTCCCGGGCTTGCGGCGTCAGGAACTCGAATATCTTGAAGTGGCGAAAATCCTCGTCCTCGTCCAGTTGCAGCATCTGGCGCGCCGACTGATTGAGGTAGATCAGGGTGCCATCGGCCGCTGCAATGGCGATGAAATTGGGTGTCTTGCTCAAGAGATTGAGTAGTCGTGCCTGCACGCTCTCTGTCTCCAGACGCCGTGTCGTCTCCTCGAGGATGCGATGGCGCATGCTGACATGCATTTTCGAGACGCGCTGTTCTTCACGTTTCGTTTCGCTGACATCATCGATCGATACCAGGGCCAGTACTTCCGCCATATCGGGATGCGCTTCCTCGGGCAGGGTTGGCTGGAAACGGATGGCCAGATGGCGCTGGAGAACGGGGTCGAAAACTTCCAATTGGGTCCGTTCGGGATGCGCCAGGTCGTTCAGTATCTTTTGTTCCAGGGCCAGCAGATAGCAATCGGCTGCCGTACAACCGGAGTGCAGCGTGCCGTGCAGCGAGCTTCCACTGACCGTTGAGACATCGCCCAGCCCCCAGCGCTCCAGGGTCCGGTTGACCCTGAGTATGCGTCCATCCTTGTCGACGAGACAAAGCAGTTGCGGAATTGCGTCCACAATCATTTGCCACTGCTTTTTGGCTCTTACGATGGAATTCAAAATCGCTCCATTGCACTTTCGTTGACCTGGCTCATGCCGGCGCCGGGATGCAAGGGTATCTTGGGCAGGGGCCTAATCGCCAGTCCATGTTTTGCCTGACTGGAAATATGGGGTGTTCACTGTATTGGTCTGACGAGTCTGAAGCACTACCGTGGTTGAGCAAACAAGATTAAATAAGGATATGTGAATTATGTCGCATACATCACAAATATTTTTTACACTTGCGACACGTTCCGGCGACAAAAATATTGCCGTCTTCGCCCCCGGGCTCTCAGTTTTTCATGGTTTTCGGAAATGAACAGCCAGAAATTGCCCGACATGTTCCAGACCCTCATTGCCGAAGACAATGTTGTTTTTCGCCAGTCTCTGCGCGAGGTGCTGGCACGGCGCTTTCCGGACATGGCCATCGATGAGGCTGCGGACGGGGAGCAGGCCATCCATCAAGGCATGGCCCGCCGTCATGATCTCGTTTTCATGGACATCAACATGCCGGGGAAGAACGGTCTGGAAGTCACTCGCGCCATCAAGGACGGCGATCACGAAGCCGTCGTCTGCCTGGTCACCAATTACGACATCCAGGAATATCGGGATGCGGCGGATGCATGCGGCGCCGATCACTTCATCGTCAAGGACGAGTTCACGGAGTCCTTGATCGTCGGACTCGTGCAATCGGTATTCGACCGCTGAACTGAAATTTCCCGACCCGCAAAACGGACCTGACTGGCGCGCCAGCAAGGTCCGTTTTTCATTGTGGTGGCACTTTGGTCGCTACCCCGAACCGGCCGGCCATGGCGGCTTGAAGATGGCAGAAGGCACTCGTGCTACAGGCCATATGCTGGGTTAATTACACCTTTGATATGCCATTCGGTATTGTTTTCGACATAACGCTATAGGAATTTTCCTATGCCTGAATGCGGGTTATTGGGTAGTGAATTGGTCAACTATTAATCGTAATGTTCGATCACGCCACTGTGTTCGAACAGTGTGCCAGCAACGAAACGAACATCCCATTTTTGAGCAGTTGTCCGGGGTTTGACGCTCAAACCAATATTTGTCAGGGGAAACATCATGGCCACCAATTTCATTCTCAAGCCGTTCCGCTTCAATCTTACCGATCTGAACTTCATCCGCGATCAGATTCAGTTCAAGCCACTGTTTGATGTTGCCGGCAATGCCATCATCAACTGGGACGGCACCGGTGCCGTTTATAACGACAAGGGCGTGATCTACGCCGACCAAGGCTCGGTTGCCGCCAATCTTGCAGCCTACGGCAGTTCATACAGCTCCCTGACCGACCTGAGCGGCTTGCGCGACGTTTCCGGCGCGAACAACAACCTGCTGCTGGTCAATAAGTATCAGGGCGCTGTCGATCAGCCCTTCCTGCAAACGGTGGCCCCCGATTTCAGTGCTTACCTCAAACCTCTTGCGGCTGGCGATGCTGATGCCTTCTATGCCAACAAGACTTTCGGCACGAGCATTACAGGCAATACTGATTACACCAAGGACGCAACGGGTTTGGACCTCAGCGTAGTCGACTACACCCCGCGCATGATCAGCCAGCTGGTCACGACCGGTGGCTCCAAGCCCCTGCTCGACGCCAACGGGCAAGTCGTGCACTGGGATGCCGCACGCTAT
>CAIYYE010000214.1 GCA_903930395.1 uncultured beta proteobacterium | reverse complement strand
ACGGCTGCCTTTTGCCGATGCGTCTTTCGACTGCGCCGTACTTCACCTGATTCTGGCCGTCGTTCCTGAACCGGAAGCCTGCTTCGCCGAGATATCGCGAGTCCTCAAACCAGGCGGCCAGATACTGATTTTCGACAAGTTCCTGCGCCGGGGGCAGTCGGCCCGCCTGCGTCGATTGATCAACCCGCTGGTTCGCCGGGTGGCTACCCGCCTCGATGTCGTTTTTGAAGACCTGCTGGCAGCAACACCGGGCCTGACGCTGGAAAGCGATGAACCGGCATTGGCCAGCGGCTGGTTCCGGCTGATCCGGCTCAGAAAAACCTGAGGTTCAGGCTTCGTCCGATCCCAGACCGTCGTCGATCCAAGCCAGGGTCAGCGTGTAAGTCACCGCCAGCACGACCGGGCCGACAAAAATGCCAACCAGGCCAAAACTCAGCATGCCGCCGATAACCCCGGCAAAGATCAGCAGCAAGGGCAGGTCAGCGCCGCGCTTGATGAGCATAGGCCTCAAAAAGCTGTCGAGACTGCCGACAATAACGCTCCAGACCAGCAATCCGGTCGCCCAGGCAGTTTCTCCGCTCCAGACCATCCAGCCGACAGCCGGCAGCAGGATCAGCATCGGCCCGATCTGGGCTATACAAAGGATCAGCATCACCGCCGAGAGCAGCGACGCGAACGGCACGCCGGCCGCAGCCAGCCCCAGCCCGCCCAGCACCGTCTGCACGATGGCCGTCACACCCACCCCGAGTGCCACACCGCGGATTGCCTGGGCGGCCAGAATCACGGAATTCTCGCCGCGCTCGCCAGCTAGCCGACGACCGAAACGCCGGGCCATGCGCGCCCCGGTTTCACCGCCGGCATAAAGGATGGCAGCTATCGTCACGACCAGCAGAAACTGGATCAGCATGCCGCCAAAACCACCCACCTGGGCGAGCATCCACTTGCCGGTATCGGCTGCGTAAGGCGTCACCTTGCTGAGCAGGCCCCTGCTTCCCGCGGCGTCGAGTTGCGCCCAGGTGGCAGCGGCACGTTCACCGACCAGCGGCAGGCTCTTGACCCAAGCCGGTGGTGGCGGCAGGCCCTCGGCGGCAAACGACTTGCCGGCAGCGGTCAACTCTTCAGCATGGGAGAAAATGGTGTCAACGGCCAGCCACAGAGGCAGCACCAGCAAAAGCAGGAGGCCCAGAGACATGACGGCAACGGCAGGCGAGCGTCGATTTCCCAGCCATGCTTCAAGCTGCCGGAACAAAGGCCAGGTGGCGACCACGATCATCACGGCCCAGACGGTTGCCGCCAGAAAGGGCAGCAAAACCCAGACCGACAGGCCGATCAGCCCGAGAATACAGAGAATGGCAAGCGTCGTGCGCGCCAGGTCGCGACGGATATCGGTCATAGGCCGGCAGCAAACATTAAATCACCCCAATATGGCGCGGATGCGCGGATCTTTCGCCTTGGCGACGATGTCGTCGAGGGTCGTGCCGTCCTTGAGAGTGACGTTGCGATGCGCCCCAGCGTTCAGCAGCAACTGGCTGACCGCCAGATGGTTGTTGGCCACCGCCTTGAGCAAGGGACTCGAACCGTCATTGGCATTGAGATTGGGATTGGCCTGATATTCGAGCAAGAGCCTGATCACGGCCAGATGACCACGCGCCGACGCCTGAAGCAGCGGGGTAATCCCGGCATTGCTCGGCGTATTGGCCGGCAGGCCGCGCTGCAGGAGCAGGCGGACCAATTCCAGATAGCCACTGAAGGCGGCCCAGTGCAGGGAGCTATAGCCGCCGCCATCCTTGGCGTAAATATCGGCACCACATTCCAGCAACATGAGCGCCAACTGCTCGCGCCCATAAAACGCCGCGATCATGAGCGGCGTCCAGTCGCGGGCATCGCGCGTATCAACATCGAAGCCAGCCTTGACGAAACGGGCGCAGGCCTCGCGGTCACCAGCCTCGGCGGCCTTGGCAAAGCCGGCGCGAGTGAGGTCGAAGCCCGGCACGCCGGCTTCCACCTGGCTTTCGGTTTCCCACTGGTAGGTCCGCATGGGCTTCGCCTGCTTTTGCTCATCATCGGCAAAGGTCAGCGTGCCGATCCGGTCGAAAGCCATGCTCAGGGACATGATCTCAGCCGCCACATCGGCTGGAAAGCCCTGCCGGTTGGGACGACTCGGAATCATCAGATCGCTGAAATAATCGGCCACCGCATCGGCGTTGTGCCACAGCGACTCGATATGCCGGGCGATATGCGGATATCGCGCCACCAGCTGGTGCGGATATTTTTCGCGGAATTCGCTATTGAGCAGGAAAGAGAGCGGCGCCCTGGGTTCGGTCATGGCTTTCGGTTAGCTGTTGGATGTCAGGGGTTTGGCTGTTAGCAAAGGCGCCCCTCGGCCTCTTCCCTACGCAATCCTTGTGCGACAAAAAACTCAAGGTGGAAAGGTACAACTTCCCGGCGCGTAATACAAATGCGTAAGGTGTGGGCGGCCTTGGAAAACCGGCGAAACGGCCGGCTTCTGGCAATATCCGGCCAATCCGGAATATCTTACGAACGATAGTCGGCGTTGATCTTGACGTAGTCGTAGGAGAAATCGCAGGTGTAGACATTGGCCTGCGCAGCGCCGCGCCCGAGATCGACACGCACGGTGATCTCTGCCTGCGCCATGACACGTGCACCATCTTCTTCACGGTAGGCCGCCGCGCGGCCACCCTTTTCGGCGACCAGCACATCGTCGAGCCAGACCTTGACGCCATCGACATCGAGATCGCCGATGCCGGCGTAGCCGACTGCAGCCAGGATGCGGCCGAGATTGGGGTCGGAAGCAAAAAAGGCCGTCTTGACCAGCGGCGAGTGGCCGATGGCATAGCCGACCTTACGGCATTCTTCGACATCCTTGCCGCCCTGGACGGCAACGGTGATGAACTTGGTGGCCCCTTCGCCGTCGCGGACGATGGCCTGCGCCAGTTCAACCGATACGGCAATGATGGCCGCCTTGACCTCGGCCCAGCCCGTGTCGCTTTCCGTCGTGAAACCGGCACCGGACTGGCCGGTGGCGATCATCACGTAGGAGTCGTTGGTCGACGTATCGCCGTCGACGGTGATGCAATTGAACGAGGCATCGGCCGCCTCCTTGACCAGTTTGTCGAGCAGGGACTGGGCAATACCGGCATCGGTGGCGAGGAAGCCGAGCATGGTCGCCATGTTCGGCCTGATCATGCCGGCGCCCTTGGAAACACCGGAAATGGTCACTGTCTTGCCGTTGACCGTCACTTGGCGCGATGCTGCCTTGGCCACCGTATCGGTGGTCATGATGCCGTGCGCCGCAGCATGCCAGTTATCTGCCTTGAGATCGGCGAAGACGGCCGGCAAACCAGCCTTGATGCGCTCGACCGGCAAGGGTTCAAGAATGACGCCCGTCGAGAACGGCAGTACCTGCCCGGCATCAACACCGAGCAAGCGGCCGACCGCGACACAGGTTTCCTGCGCGGTCTGGCGACCGGGTTCGCCGGTACCGGCATTGGCAATGCCGGTATTGACGATCAGCGCACGGATTTCCTGGCCGGCAGCGAGATGCTGGCGGCAAATCTGGACCGGCGCGGCACAGAAGCGGTTCTGCGTAAACACGCCGGCCACCGTGCAACCTGCATCGAGCACCACCAGCGTCAGATCGCGCCGGTTCTTCTTGCGGATTTCGGCCTCGGCCACCCCAAGACGAACCCCGGCAACCGGGAAAAGTTGATCGGCAGCGGGGGTAGCGTAATTGACGGGCATTTTTAGGATCGAGAGGTTAGTTATTAGTCGCTAGCTGTTAGTCGCAAGCCGCTAGTAACTAGCGACTTGCGACTCCTGACTATCAAGAAAGCTTGCCGTGGCAGTGCTTGTATTTCTTGCCGGAACCGCAGGGGCAGGGATCGTTGCGACCGACCTTGGGGCCCGTGTCGGCCGGCTGCTGTGCAGCGGCTTCGCCAGTTTCGCCGAGCGCCTCGTCAAAACCGGCGTGCTGGTACTGAACGTTCTGGACATCGGCGTGCGGCGCAGTTTCCTCGATGTCTTCCGGCGAACGGATCTGCACGGTGAAGACGATGCGGGTGACTTCCTTGCGCACGAGGTCGAGCAGGCCTTCGAACAATTCGAAGGCTTCGCGCTTGTATTCCTGCTTCGGATTCTTCTGGGCGTAACCGCGCAGATGGATACCCTGACGCAGATGGTCGAGGGCGGCCAGATGCTCGCGCCAGTGGCTGTCGAGGCTCTGCAGCATGACATTGCGCTCGAACTGCTGGAAGTTCGTCGCACCGACCAGTTCGACCTTGGACAGATAGAGCTCGTCGGCTTCCTTGGTAATCCGCTCGAGGATTTCGTCGTCGGACAGGGTCGGCTCGTCCTTGAACCACTGGGCGACCGGCGCATTGATCAGCAACTCGGTGGACAGTGCGCGCTCGAGGCCGTCCATGTCCCACTGCTCCTCGACCGACTCGGCCGGGACGTAGGTGCGGAAGACGTCGGCGATGACGCTCTGGCGCATGGCGGTGATGGTTTCGGAAATATCGTCGGTCTCGAGCAGTTCGTTGCGCTGCTGGTAGATCACCTTGCGCTGCGCGGATTCAAGCGAGCGGGTGACGAGCGGATGCTCGATCGCTTCGCCTTCCGGCATTTTCAGCTTGTCCATGATGGCGCGCAGGCGCTCGCCGGCGAAAATGCGCAGGAGCGGATCGTCGAGCGACAGATAGAAACGCGAGGAACCGGCATCGCCCTGACGACCGGCACGACCGCGCAACTGGTTGTCGATACGGCGTGATTCGTGACGCTCGGAACCGATGATGTGCAGACCGCCGGAAGCCAGCACGGCGTTATGCACTTCCTGCCATTCGGCCTTCATGGCGCCGGTCTTCTGGTCACGTTCGGCAGCAGGCAAGGACTCGTCGTCACGAATGGCTGCAAGTTGCTTCTCGATATTACCGCCGAGCACGATGTCGGTACCGCGACCGGCCATGTTGGT
>CAIYYE010000213.1 GCA_903930395.1 uncultured beta proteobacterium | reverse complement strand
GGGCACCAGCGGGCCGATCAGTTGTGTATAGCCGCTGCCGATCAGCTCGCAACGCCCTTCGCCCAGCAGGGAGCGGAATCGAGTGACCCACTGAGGGGCGATCAGCTGGATTTGGCGCAGGGTCCATCCAGTCATCTCGATGCCGATGGGCAGGTCGTGTTGTTCAATCAGGTCGAGTAGCGGTGTGTAGCAGCGTTCGATAACGACGGGGCGCTGCTTTTCTTCAATCGAGGAAAAGGCCAGGTTGAGATGAAAGAGCAGGTAAGCCTGGGTCACGGGCGGGCCTCCAGCATTTGGAATATGTCATTGGCCAGTCGTGCCGGGCCGAGACCATCAATGTGCATCGGTCCGCGCGAGGCCAAATGCTTTGCCTGCGCTGGATTTTCCATGAGGCTAGCCAGAGCGGTGACCGCTGAATGGGCATCTGGGCTGACGACCACCGCGTCGGTAGCTGCCAAAGGTCCGAGCTTTTCTTCGTCCCTCTTGCCGTAAGGGGAGAACACGACGCTGGGTACGCCATGCTGGATGAGCTCGAACAGGGAAACGCCGTAGATAGTCAGGGCATAGTGGGTCTCTGCCATGAGTGTGCCCAGTTGCGGCGGCGCTTCGTGGATCTGCCACGGCAGGCGCGGGATTGCCGGCAAGCGGGGCTGGGCGGCATAGGGACCGCGTACCCAGTGGATTTCGCTGCCGGTCGGCAGCATCTTGTCGAGCTCGGCAGGCAGCGTTTCGCCCAGCCCGGTGGCATCGCTGCCACCCGTAAGGATCAGTACCCGCCGGCCGGGTTGCCAGGCCTGCCGGGCTGGGGCCGGCGGAATCAGGTAATAGGGCCAGCCATGACGTACGGGCGTCGGGGCGCAGGCGGCGAGCAGCGCCGGTGCGACAGGGAAGCCGGGGAGACAGAGCAGGTCGAGGCAGCCTGCCGTCCCCGCCAGGGTGTGGAGGCTGTCGATGCCAACCCGCAAGGCGCCTTGCTGCCCCAGTTCAGCCAGAAGCGCTGGCAAGGTGTCGGGGATGTTTGCGGGATAGAGGTCGAGAATGATCGCGCGATAATTTGTCTCTGCCGTCTCGGCGCGGATGGCGTCGGTCAGGTTGTCTTCTGCAGGAATGAAACGATGGGGCAGCAGATCCAGGCCGGCCTTGGCGACGGGGGATGCCTGAATGAGCAGGTGGACGCCGGCAAAATGTCTGTCCTGAAGCGCGCCAGCCAGTGCCAGGGAGCGGCTGAGATGACCGATGCCAATGCCCGGTCCGGCCTGACAAACGATCAAAATCGGGAGTGATCGCTCACCGACGGCCTTCTGGCGAACGTCACGGTTGGTCGCCGCCAGTTGCTCATCACGGCAAATTTCATCAATGACCCAACTGAGCGAGACGATACTTTCTTGAGGGTGTTGGGCGTACCAGCGGCGGTAAATCTCGGCCATGAAGCGGTAATCCGATGGCGTGTCGACCGAGATGCGGTGCTCGCAACTGGCATAGAAAGGATTTTCGGCAATCTGCTCAATGGCCAGGCCGGGACGTAGCCCGGCCAGGGCCGAACCCACATGTTCGCGGGTTTCCGGCGTCTGGCTGGCCGCTACGATGCGATCCCAAAGGGCGCGCCGATAGACGATGAATCCTTCGTGGATGAATTTGCCGGTGGGCAGTGGCGCCAGTTCGACATGATCGGCTGACGGCTTGTCGCGCAGAGTGCGGATCAGGGCGGACAGGGTGCCCGGCTCGATGAGCGGCGAGTCGCCGCAGATGTATACGATGAAGTCCGGCTGTTCCGCCTCGACCACGGCATTGACGCGTCCGACCAGATCATTGACGTCGCCGCCAAAGGCGAAGACCGCTTGGCCTGCATCCCTGGCCCAGTCCACCAACGGCTGGTTATAGGCATCGGCCGTGGTTGCCAGGATGGCCTTGTCGATCTCACCGACCTGTGCCAGACGCTCAAAGATGCGGGCGATAAGCGGCTTTCCGGCCAGGTCAAGGCGGTGCTTGCCGGGCAATCGGCTGGAGTTGAGGCGGGCGCCGACGATGGCAATGACTTTAGACAAACTGACTCCGCGTCGCTTTCATCGGGCGCAGGCCGTCGCTCGGGTCGGCTCGCCATTCCCGGTCCGGCAGCTCGGAGGGCGTCGGTGCTTTTTCGCCGTTTCCATCCGACTCCAGCGCACGCTTCACTTGCGTGATGACTTCGCCAATCTGGGCGGGTAGCCAGCAGTGGCCTGCGGAAAATTCCTCGCCCTTGCCGTCCAGATCAAGATGGAACTCGACCACCGGCGCGTTCCAGCGGTGAATGGCCCGGTGGATGACGCCGGGCTGCACGGTATGGTCCGACCAGCCGACATCGCATCCGGTGGCCTGACGGATGGTTTCAATGGCGGCCAGATTGGCTTCCTGCCAGGGCGTTGGGTAGGCCGAGGTGCAATGCAGCAGGGTGATCCCGGCGGCATTGTTCTGGCGCAAGGTGGTGACGGCAGCCTGTATTTCGTCGAGGGTAGCCATGCCGGTCGACAGGATGATCGGTTTTCCGGTCCGGGCGCAGGCGGCCAGCAGATCATCCCAGAGCAGTTCGTAGGAGGCGATCTTGAGGATATCGACATGCGCTTGCAACTGGGCCACGGCCTCCAGATCGAAGGGCGTGCAGCAGAAGAGGATGCCCTTTTCCCGGCAACGCTGGGCGATTTGCGGAATGAACTCGAAAGGCAGTTCCCATGCTTTGCGTTGGCGATGGGTTTCCGACTTGGCGAGTATTTCCGGGGCGAACAACTGGTCAACCCGGAATAGCTGGAACTTGACGGCGGCGCAGCCGATGTCGGCCGAGGCATCGACAAACTGCAGGCAGCGTGCCAGGTCGCGCGCATGGTTGCTGGACACTTCGGCGATGAACATCATGGCGATACCTCGATGTGGACGCGATTCAGCCCCTCGTTGACCTGTCTCAGGGACTCCTCGGGCGTGTCAGCAGTCACGATCAGATAGCCGAAGCGGTCCGGATGCATGCGTATTTCCGGCTGGCGCTCCCCTTCCCGACGGAAGAAGCCGTAGGCGAGCAGGCCGGGCAACGTCTGGAGTGCCGCTTCGCCCTCGATGCGGGTGATAGTTCCAGCTGCCGGGAACCAGTAGCGGATCGCTGTCGCCCGGTTTCGGGTGGGGGTGAGTTGCGCCGCCGTGACGGGCTCGCCGAGGGCGTGTGAAATGACGGCATCGACCAGGCTGACGCCACTGGCCGCGGGAATCTGATGCGTGGCAAACCACCCTCCAGAGAGGCGCAGGGCCAGCTCGACAATGATCGGCTCGCCGTCTTCGGCGATGATGATGTCGCCCTTGACGATGCCGTCACGGACGCCCAGCGCAGCGGCGCCGGCGGCAATCAGGGCATCTATGCGCCGGCGATGCTCGGCGCTGAGGGGGGCAGGGATGGTGCCGCCGTTTTCGATGATGTAGGGGCTGAAGCGTTCCAGGAACTCGTAATTGCGTTCGGCAATGGCCGGAGTGTGGCAATGACCATCGATGAGGAAGGATTCGGTCGAGAGCTGCAGGCCGGGAATGAATTCTTCCAGAATCACGTCGCCGCAATCGCCCCAACGTCTGGATTCGCTGAAGGCCCAGTCGAGGTTGCTATCCTTGTCGAGGCGCAACACCCCCCGCGCCCCGCGGCCATCAACGGGCTTGATGACGAACCGGCTCCGATCGCTTGTGCTGATCAGTTGAGCCAGGTGCGTGGCATCCCGTACAGGGGAAAACCATGGGCAAGCCACCCCGGCCCGGTGGAAGGCTTCTTTCATCAAGAGTTTGTTGGCGACCAGCCGGGCAGCATCCGGGGAAATCCCCGGCAAATCCAGCTGTTCTGCGACGACTGCCACCGTATAGGGCACGTCGTTGGCGATGGTCATGACGCCATCGATACGGTGCTCTTTCACCAGCGCCTGGACGGCAGCCAGGGTGGCTACCGGGTCGCGGGTCGAGGCCAGCAAGCGGTGATCGGCGTAAGCGAAGGCCGGGGCATCCGGATTCATGTCGCTGCCGATAACCGTCAGGCCGCGCGCTCTGGCTGCCTGGTAGGCCGGGATTTGTTCGGCGCCGGCACCGATGATCAAAAGGGTTTTGGCCAAGGGGCTTCTCCGCTCAGCCGAAATACATGCCGCCATTGACGTTGATCGTCTGGCCGCTGATGTAGTCGCTGCCGGGGCCGACCAGGTAGGCCACGGCGGCGGCGATTTCCTCAGCGGTACCGATCCGGCCGGCCGGTATCTGCCGTGCCTTCTCGAGTCCGGCAGGCGTGGCCAGTTCGGCGGCGGTCATTTCCGTGGCCACCAGGCCGGGGGATACTGCATTGCAGGTAATCCCGTCCTGGCTGAAGGTCTTGGCCAGCGAACGTGTCAGACCAATCAGCCCGGCCTTGGCGCTGGCGTAGTGGATCTGGTTGATGCCGCCCCATTGGCCGCCGATCGAAACGATATTGACGATACGCCCCCAGCCGCGCTCGATCATGCCGGGCAGTGCTTCCTGGGCGCAGACAAACGGACCGCGCAAATTGGTCGCGAGCATGGCATCCCAATCCTCGTCGGTGATTGTCAGGAAAGGCTTTTCCTGTGCCATGGCCGCATTGTTGACCAGAACATCGAGGCTGCCGAAGGCTGCAACTGTGTCGGCAAAAGCGCTTTGTATGCTCGTCCGGTCGGCCAGATCAATGGCGCAGGACCTAGCTTCGCCGCCGGCCTCGCGGATCTGCGCGACTACTGCCTCGGCGGCAGCCGCCTGGACTCGATAGCCGACGACGACTGCTAAGCCCTGACTGGCCAGCTTCTGGGCGATGGCGGCACCGATGCCGCGGCTGGCGCCGGATACGAAGGCAACGCGTCGGGTCATGCCGGGTGTCCTTGCCAGAGTTGGTCCATGGTTTGTCCGCCCAGCAGCATGGGGACCACTTCGGCATCGTGGTCGATGATGACTTCGAGGAGGACAGGGCCTCCGGCTGTCCAGACTCGGGCCAGTGCATTTTCCATGTCTCTCCGGCTTTCCAGGCGCTCGGCCGCGATGCCGAATCCCTGGGCGATGGCGACAAAG
>CAIYYE010000212.1 GCA_903930395.1 uncultured beta proteobacterium | reverse complement strand
CTTCAGGCCCGATGCTTCCATGACCAGCCCATTGATGCGGGTCAGGTGGCCGGCCGGCCAGAGCGGCTGCGCCGATGATGCTGCCAGCTGGCAGCCTTCGAGAAAACGCTGCCAGCGCCCGACATGGTCGGGAAGTTGGTTCAAGGCTGATTCATCCATTCGGAAGGCGTCGTTCCGATTGACTCCAGGACGCGCTTCCAGCGGGTTTCAATGCTTGCGTCGATTTCGCTTGTCCCCGCCGTGAGCAGGCAACCGCCCGGCGAGATGGTCGGGTCGTCGACGATCTGGGTGCCTGTCTGGGCGAGTTGCTCGCCGACTAGTTCGCGTATCGACGGGCTGTCGGCCGGATTCATGCGCAGGATGACGTGGGCGTGGTGCAGGGGCAGGGCGGTAACGGCTTCGCGAATGACCGGCAAGAGCAGTTCCGGGCGCGTCTTGATGGCGCCGCGCAGCACCTGGCCGGCGACTTCCAGGCCAAGCTCGAGCAGTTGATCGGATACGTGTTGATCGAGGTGGGCCAGCGCTATGTGCAGGTTACCCAGTAGCTCGGCGAACTGCGCCGCACTTTCTGCTGCGGTCGTCGCCATCGCCTGCTGCGCGGCCTCGAGCCCTTCGCGATAGCCGGTGCTGTAGCCCTCGGCGCGGGCGGCTTCGTGGCTGCGCTGGATTTCATCGAGGCTCGGCTGGCTGGGTGTCATGCGCGTTTCGCTGGGCGGCGTGCTGACAGATGCGCCGGCAACGGCCGAGCCCGCGGCTTCCGTCGCCGAAAGCACTTGGACATTCTCTTCGAGCGATCCGATGTTCCAGCGCTGGAAGCCAGCCAGTTTGTCCTTCGGGATGACGCCAGCCATATTCGCTTAAACCATCTGCTCGCCGCCGGCACCGCCGAGGACGATTTGTCCCTCGTCGGCCAGTCGGCGAACCACCTTGAGGATTTCCTTCTGCTCCCCTTCGACTTCGGAGAGGCGGACCGGCCCCTTCGACTCGAGGTCTTCGCGCAGCATTTCGGCGGCCCGTTGAGACATGTTCTTGAAAATCTTTTCGCGGAGTTCGGGCGAAGCTCCCTTGAGCGCGAGGATGAGCGAGTCGGACTGAACTTCGCGCAAAATGAGCTGGATGGAGCGGTCGTCGATTTCCATGAGGTTCTCGAAAACGAACATCTCGTCGAGAATCTTCTGGGCGAGGTCGGGGTCGTATTCGCGGATGGCGTCAACGACCGAGGTTTCGTTGGCTGTGCCGATGAAATTGAGAATCTCGGCGACGGTGCGCACACCGCCCATGGCCGTCCGTTTGACGCTGCCGGAGCCGGACATGATGCGCATCATCGCTTCATTCAGTTCGCGCAGCGCGGTCGGCTGAATGCCTTCGAGGGTCGCGATGCGCAAGACGACGTCGTTGCGCAGGCGTTCGGTGAAGTGATTGAGGATCTCGCTGGAGTGGTCGTGCTCCAGATGGACGAGGATGGTCGCGATGATCTGCGGGTGCTCGTTCTTGATGAGGTCGGCGACGGTCGTCGCATCCATCCATTTCAGGCCTTCGATGCCGGAGGTTTCGCCGCCCTGCAGGATGCGTGAAATAAGGTTCGAGGCCTTGTCGTCGCCGAGTGCCTTGGTCAGCACGGAGCGGATGTAATTGTCCGTATCGACGTGCACGGCGCTGTGTTCTTCGGCGTCCTTGTGAAAAGCGTCGAGTACGGTTTCGACCGAGGCACGAGGCACACTCTTGAGGGCCGCCATGGCATGCCCGAGCTTTTGCACTTCCCGCGGGCCCAGGTGCTTGAGCACTTCTGAGGCATGGTCCTCGCCGAGGGCGATGAGCAGGGTGGCGCTCTTTTCCAGACCGTCGTCACTAGGTGGCATTGGCGCCCATCCAGTCCTTGATGATGTTGGCGACGGCCTTCGGGTCGGCCTGTGCTATGTCGCGGGCCTTTTGCACCTTGCCGGCATAGTTGTCGACGCTGCCCTCTTCGCCCGCCTGCGCGCCATAGGCACCGGCTACCCGGGCATGAGTGGCGGCGTTGGCGGCATTCTCGGCGGCCGCGGCGCGACGTTCTTCCGGTGACGGGAACATCGTCTTCAGCGATGGCTGTATGACCTTCTTGAACAGGAAGGCAACAATGAGCGCTATGAGCAGGTATTTGAGCAGATCCTTGACCAGGGAGATGTTCTCCGGGTCCTTCCAGATCGGCGCCGAGCTGTCGTTCTTTTCGCCGACGGTAAAGGGGGCGTTGGCTACCGAAATCGAGTCTCCGCGCTCCTTGTTGAAGCCCATGGCCTCGCGGACCAGTTCGTTGATCTGCTTCATCTCGGCTTCGGGAAGCGGCTTGTTGACCGGCTGGCCATTCTTGTCGACATCCTTGCGGTGATTGATGACGATGGCGGCCGACAGGCGCCGGATGTCGCCCATGCCCTGTTTCGTATGGCGGATGGTCTTGTCGAGTTCGAAATTGACGGTGGCGTTCTTGCTCGTATTGATCGGCTGGCCCACGCCGTTGAGGGGTGCCGTGACGCCGGCGGCGTCGAGCCGGCCCTGGGCGTCGCCCGGTTTGCCTGGCTGGCCACCCGGGGCGGTACCGGTGCCCGGTTGTGTCAGCGGCGCCGTGGCGGGCACGGGCGGCTGATTGGTCAGGGCGCCGGGCACGCCGCCGGCCGACTGGTTGACGCTGGCCGATTCGTTGGTCTGGCGGCTGCGCGTGGCGGTGGTTTCCGGGGTGCTGTTCGGCCGATAGCTTTCAGCCGTCTGCTCGCTTTGCGAAAAGTCGATGTCGGCTGCGACCTGGACCTTGTAGTTTTCATTGCCCAGCATGGGCTTCAGGATGTCTTCGATGCGCCTGATGATGCTGCTTTCGACTTCCCGGACATATTTGACCTGGGCGGCGTCAAGGCCGGCTTCGGTGAGCTTGCTTTTGAGTTGCGAAAGCAGGGTGCCGCTCTGGTCGATGACGGTCACGTTGGTGGCCGGCAACTGCGGCACGCTCGATGAAACCAGGTGCGTGATGCCGGCGATCTGGCCGCTGTCGAGCGAGCGACCGGCATAGACGTTGAGCATGACGGAGGCGGTCGGCTTTTGTTCTTCGCGGACGAAGACCGAGGGCTTGGGGATGGCGAGATGGACGCGTGCCGCCTGTACCGCGCCGATGGACTGGATGGTCCGGGCCAGTTCGCCTTCTAGGCCGCGCTGGTAGTTGACCTGCTCGGCAAATTGGCTAATGCCGAATTTCTGGTTTTCCATCAATTCAAAACCCACCATGCCACCGCGTGGCAATCCCTGGGAGGCGAGTTTGAGCCGAATGTCGTGCACGCGATCGGCCGGGACTTGCAAGGCGCCGTTGTCGCTGTAGCGGTGCGGGATGTTTTGCTGTTCGAGGGCGGTGACGATGGTGCCGCCATCCTTTTCGTTGAGATTCGAGAAAAGGGTCTTCCAGTCGGGTTGCCGGCTCCACAGGATGGTGCCAACCACAATGGCGATCAGGGCGGCGATGGCAACGATGAAGACAAGCTTCTGCTGACTGCCGAGCCTGTTGAAGGCGTCGCGCAGTCGCTCTGCCGGATTTCCTGCCGGTGCGTTTCCTGCTGTCGTCTCAGTGGTTGCTGCCATCAATAGCCGGTCAAATTGCGGTGAAACAGAAGAAGAATCAATAGAGAAGCCAAATTATCCTAGAAATATTCTACTATTACCCGGGCTGAATTCACCCTTTCTTTTTTCGATTTGCCGCTCAGAGCCTCCACTTGACCCCTGATCCCGACACCAAGACCGCCGAATTGCAACGGGCGTTTGCCATGTTCAATCAGGTTTCGGCTGAGCTGACCCAGGCTTATGAGGCGCTGCAGGTACGAGCCACCTCGCTGACCGAGGAGCTGGCGGTGGCTAATGGTGAGTTGCGTCGGCAATATCAGGAAAAGGAAGCCCTCTCCGAGCGCCTCTCCTCACTGCTTGATGCCCTGCCGGCCGGCGTCGTGCTGCTCGATGCCTCGGCCATCGTGGTGGCCGTCAACCCGGCTGCGATGGCGATCTTCGGGGAGGATATGGTCGGCCGGCATTGGGGCGATGTGGTTCGCGCCAGCCTCGAACCAACGATGGCGGTCGGCGAGTGGCTGCATGGCGAGGGACGATTGTCGATTGGCGAGAGCGCCTTGCCGTCGGCCGGCGGAAAAATCCTGCTGATTCACGATGTGACGGCGGCTCACCGGATGAAAACCGAACTGGAACGCAGCCAGCGCCTGGCGGCCATGGGTGAAATGGCGGCCTCTCTGGCACATCAGCTGCGCACTCCGCTGGCGGCAGCCTTGCTCTATACCGCCAATCTTGGCGCGGCGGGTGTGTCGGATGAAATGCGGGCCAAGTTTTCGGACAAGGCATCCGGCCAGTTGCGGCGCCTCGAGCGCCTGATTCAGGACGTGCTGCTCTTTGCGCGCGGTGAAAGCATAGGACGGGATGTCATCGCGGTGTCCGATCTGCTGGCCGAGGCGGCGCAAACCGTCGAGCCGCTGATGCGTGAGCATGGGCTGGCTTTTGGCTCGGAAGATACCTGTGACGGGGCGATCATTGTTGGCAGCCGCAAGGCGCTGTTCGGGGCGCTCGTCAATCTGCTTGAGAACGCGATGCAGGCCACGCCGGCAGGCGGCAAAATTTGCCTGTCCGGCAATCGTCGCGGCGAGCTTGTCGTGATCGGTGTGCGCGATAGCGGCCCCGGCGTGTCGCGTGAGATGCAGGCGCGGATTTTCGAGCCCTTTTTTACCACCAAGGGGCAAGGGACCGGCCTCGGCCTGGCTATCGCCCTGGGTGTCGCACGGGCGCATGGCGGTACCATCGAAATCTTTTCGGAGCCGGACAATGGCGCCGAGTTTGTCATCAGCTTGCCGGTGGCCCCGGTAGAGAGCGAATCCGAATACCATGGCTGAACACAGTTTGCCCATTCTAGTTGTTGAAGATGATCCCAGTCTGCGCGAAGCGATTGGCGATACGCTGGAACTCGCCGGCCGGCCCTATGTCGCCGTCGATGGCGGCGAAGCAGCCCTGGCTGCCCTGGGCGAGCAGGCTTTCTCGATTGTGGTCAGCGATGTGCGCATGATGCCGATGGACGGCATCACCCTGCTCAAGGAAATCCGGGCCCGCCTGCCGCATCTGCCGGTTGTTCTGATGACGGCTTATGCCGAGGTGGACAAGGCGGTCGATGCCATGCGTTCGGGGGCCTGCGACTTCCTGCTCAAGCCCTTTGAGCCGAAAGCCTTGCTGGCGCATATCAACAAATACGAATTGCCGGATACCGATGACGGTGGTGGTGTGGTGGCCATCGACCCGGCCAGTCGCGACCTGTTTGCCATCGCCCAGCGTGTGGCGCAGACCGATGCGACCGTTCTGCTTACCGGTGAATCAGGCGTCGGCAAGGAAGTGGTGGCTCGCTTCATCCATCGCCAGTCGGCCCGGCGGGATGGTCCCTTCGTCGCCATCAACTGCGCGGCGATCCCGGACAGTTTGCTCGAAGCGACCTTGTTCGGTTACGAAAAGGGCGCCTTTACCGGGGCGCAGCAGGCGCAGGCCGGCAAGTTCGAGCAGGCGCAGGAGGGTACGCTGCTTCTCGATGAGGTCACTGAAATGCCGATGGGCCTCCAGGCCAAGTTGCTCCGCGTCCTGCAGGAGCGCGAGGTCGAGCGGGTTGGCGGCAAGAAGCCGGTGGCGCTCAATATCCGCATCGTCGCCACCTCCAACCGCGATATGGCCGAGGCTGTCGCCAAAGGCGTTTTTCGCGAGGATCTTTTTTACCGTCTCAATGTCTTCCCGGTGGCCATCCCGCCGTTGCGTGAGCGGCCACTCGATATCGTGCCGATCGCCCGTTATTTCCTGGTCGAGCATGGTGGTCGCTTCGGGCGCAGCGGCGTCGGGTTTGGCGCGCAGGCCGAACAGTCTCTGCTAAGTCATGCCTGGCCCGGCAATGTCCGCGAACTCGAAAATGTGATCCAGCGGGCGCTGATTTTGTCGACGGGGCCCGAAATCGGCGTCGAACACCTCAGGCTGGCACCTACTGCCTCAGGCGATTTGCCACGGGTGTCAGCCAGCGAAAAGCCGGTGCTTGAATCCGATAAAAGGCTTGATAATATGAAGGATATAGAGCGCGAACATATTCTTCGGACGCTGGCTGAAGTGGGTGGCTCACGTAAATTGGCGATAGAGCGCCTCGGCATATCGGAGCGTACCCTGCGCTACAAGCTGCAACAGTACCGGGATGAAGGGTTCTTCAAGGATTGAGTTGGCCTGACTATTGCTTGTTATGAGGCAGGTTTAAGGAGCTGGTTATGGACACCCAAGGTATCGAACAAATGTTGAGCGTACTGCGCTCCACCGCCGCACAGGCCACTGGCAGACCGGCGGAAAGCGCCGCTGCGGGCGCGGCCGGCGGAGTTGATTTTGCCCAGGTCCTGAAATCGTCGATCGACAAGGTCAATCAGACCCAGCAACAGGCCGACACAATGGCGGAAAAACTTGCCGCCGGTGACACCTCGCAGAATCTGCACGAAGTCATGATCGCCCTGCAGACGGCCAGCGTTTCCTTCCAGGAAATGGTTCAGGTGCGAAACAAGCTGGTCACGGCTTATCAGGATGTGATGAACATCCAGGTCTGATGGTTCACTGACTCAGTTCAGCGAATCTTGCGTTCCCGAGACTGGCGGGCAATGTAGCGTTCGATGAAGGCCTGCCGGGTGCCGGGCAGGCTGACGAATTCGCAGCCCAGTCGTAGTTGTTGTTCGCCGTCGGCCATTTCGATCTTGAGAATTTCGCAGACGCGCAGATTGATCGACAGGACGTTCTCTCCCGGAATTTCGAGGCGGCAATCATGGAACAACTCGCCCAGCGAAAACAGCTCGGCATCCCTGATCGGGCCAAGCAGGCTGAGGCCACCGCCGCTCAGGTCATATAACGGGTAATCGACCACCGTATTGCCCCCCGAATGCGTCGCCACGGCGAGTTTGCAGCGCAGGGGTTGCGCTTGCGGCGTTTCGACGCGGAAGAATTCGCGTCGCTGCAGTCTCAGTATCTCCGCCGGGATGGTTCCGACAAGGACTTTGTCGCCATTCACGGTGGCAACTGAAAGGCCGCCGAGGCGAAGCTGGATTTTGACGCGATCCAGCGGGGCTGACAGGGTGATACGACTGGATTTGAGCGCTGCGTCGTTGCTTTCAGGCTGGTTTGATCGGTCCAGGATCAGCTGGTTGTTTCCCTCGTCGAGCCCGAGCAGCGAGGAGAGAAAGAACTGCTTGCCCTCGTCCAGATAGACGCTGACCAAGGTGCGATGCTTGAGCAGGGCACGCAGATGGACGAGGATTTCAGTGCGGTTGTGAAGAAGGTATTTGCCGTAGCTGGCGGGCTGGTCGATTTCGAAAACGGGAACCGATACGTCGTTCTTGGCAAGAGTCATGAAAACTGAATCACGGTGGAGGTTGAGCGGGTGGGCTGTCTAGCGGGTCGAGGCTATTATGTTCAAGACGGTAAAGCCAGGCCAGCAGTTCTGCAACGACCCTGTATAACTGGGGTGGGATGCGCTCGTCAATGTCCACCTGGGTGAGCAGGGCGACGAGTTCGGGGGATTCATGGACATAAATGCCGTGTTCCCTGGCGCGGGCAATGATCTGCTCGGCGATCAGGCCCTTGCCTTTGGCCACGACGCGGGGCGCGGCGTCGGTCTGGCTGTAGGCCAGGGCGACGGCCTCGCGGGTGGCGTCACTCCCCGGTTTGGCCATGATCGACGCGGAGTTGGGTCAGTGTCAGTCCGGCTGCTGCCAGTTGTTCACGCAGCGCCTGGGCGCCGTCGCGCAACTTTGTCTCGCTGGTCGGCTTTTCGGCGCTGACTGAAATTGTTACGGTACCGCCGGCACCCAGTCGCAGCGCGACATCGATGCCGCCAAGCGCCGGCAGGTCGAGTTTCAGGCGGGTTTGCCACTGCTTGCCTTGTTCGTCACTTGGTGACGATTGAGCATCGGGCTCACCGGAAATCTCCCACCACATCGGCTGACCTGGCCAGACCTGGCCTTGCCAGACGAAATTCTGCGTGGCGAGGCCATTCAGTTGTTGCTGGACCAGTGTCACCAGGTCGCGGTGCACCGGATTTTCGTTCGGGGTGGTGGAGATGCTTGCCGAAACCGTTGCCTGTGGCGCCGTGGGCATGGCGGGCTGGTTGCGGTCGGGGCCGCTGTCAGCCGGGTTTGCCCCATATTTTTGGCTGACTGTCACTGCGACATTGAGCGCCGGCGATTTTTCAGGTGCTTCCGTTGCCGCCGTTTGCATCAAATCGGTGGCGACGGCGGGAGGCGTTGCCGTAGCGGGCATGGCTGGCGTGCTGGCGGCTGGGATTGCCGGCATTGCCGGCGTTGCCGAGGCTGATGCCTGGCCCGGCGTGCTCACGGCGATAGCCGCCGCAAGACTGTTGGCAGGGGAGGCGGGAAGGAAGTTTGCGCTGCGATTGATGAATTCCGGGGCGTTCTGCGGTGCCGGCGAGAGCTTGCCCTGTGGTTGCTGCAGCAAGGCCGCGGTCGGCAATTGCCCGTTCACCCAGCGGGCCTGGTTGGCTTCGTAGAACATGCCGCTCTGCGACAGTGCCTGCTTCAATACGGGGGCCAGATCAGCGGCGTTTTTGGGCATCGCCTCGACCAGCGGCTGGCTGCGATTGAGGGG
>CAIYYE010000211.1 GCA_903930395.1 uncultured beta proteobacterium | reverse complement strand
GCCGGGATGACGTGGCCGTTGAGCCTGATGTCGCCGCTATCGGGGGCGGTCAGGCCGAGGCAGAGACGCAGGGTCGTGGTCTTGCCGGCGCCGTTCGGACCGAGCAGGCCGAAACAGGTGCCGGGTTCGACGGCGAACGACAGGCCGGCAACGACTTCTGTGTCGCTGTAGGTCTTGCGGAGATTGTTGGCGCTTAGTGCCGCCATGCGCGGGTCACGATGTCGCGGATGAGGTGCAGGCGACGGTGGAAGAAATGGTCGGCACCGGGGACGACGACGACCGGCAGGTCGAGAGGCAAGGCCCAGGCGTAGACATTGGCCGGCGGCACCAGCGTATCGTCGGCGCCGTGGATGACGATGGTGTCGTGCGGCACGGCTTCAGTGTCGTATTGGCGGCTGCCTTCGACATGGCCGGCGGCGGTGCCGACGAGGACGAGGCGCTGGGCCGGATGGCCGGCATCGGCCAGGCGTTTGGCGACGCGGGTCTGACAGAAGGCGCCGAAGGAAAAGCCGGCCAGGGCGATCGGCAGGTTGCCGCAGCGGCACTTGGCGTCTTCGAGCACGGCGAGCAGGTCGTCGACTTCGCCATGGCCTTCGTCATGCACGCCTTCGCTCCCGCCGACGCCGCGAAAATTCGGTCGGAAGGCGGCGTAGCCGAGGGCAACGAAGGTGCGCGCCAGCGTGTAGGCGACCTTGTTGGTATTGGCACCGCCGCCCATCGGGTGCGGGTGGGCGATCAGCGCGATGCCCTTGGGCGCATCGGGGCGTTCCATGATGACGTCGATCTTGCCGACCGGGCCATCGACGATGATTTTTTCTTCGACGGTTTTCATATTTTCAGGCGTTCCACGACGCGGCCATTGATCAGGTGTTCCTGGATGATTTCCTCGACATCCTCCTTGTCCACATAGGTGTACCAGACCGCTTCCGGGTACACCACCATGACCGGTCCCTCGTCGCAGCGATCGAGGCAGCCGGCCTTGTTGATCCGCACCTTGCCCGGTCCCTTCATCTTGAGCTGGGCAATGCGATCCTTGGCGTAGGTCTGCATCTCGGTCGCGCCAAGGGCGTTGCAGCAGGCTTCACCGGGCTCGCGCTGGTTGCAGCAGAAAAATACGTGGTGCTTGAAATGGCTCATCAATTCGCTCCTCCAATGCCGCTGATTATAGTATTCCCGGGTCTTCTCCCGGCAGGAGAATGCCCGGTTGCCGGCTTGGCGGTTTCACGTGAAACGAAGTTGGCCCGACATCAGGACCGGCGTCGGGCCGGGGCGTTCGTCAGAAATTTCTCGAAGGCGATGAGCAGTGAACTGGCCAGGGCAAAAAGGCCGATATTGCGCCATTCTGTCCAGCCTATCGGCGTCGTCCCGAAGGCGGCGTTGAGTGGTGGCGAGTAGGTGAGCAGGAGTTGCAGCACGAGCATGGCGGCCACGCCGGCGCCCAGCCAGGGATTGGAAAACAGCCCCTGATGCCAGAAGCCGCGGGTCAGCGAACGGCAATTGAAG
>CAIYYE010000210.1 GCA_903930395.1 uncultured beta proteobacterium | reverse complement strand
GCCTGCGCATCCGCGAACTGCTCGTCGCCAAGGGCTTCCCCAGCGTCGCCGCTGAAGGCTTCGAGGCGCCCGGCGTGGGGGTCAGCTACACCACCGACCCGGACATTCACACGGGTAAGAAATTCATCGCCCAGGGCATCCAGACGGCTGCCGGCGTACCGCTGCAATGCGATGAACCGGCTGATTTCCGCACCTTCCGCCTCGGTCTGTTCGGGCTGGAAAAGCTGCACAACCCGACGCAAACAGTCGACAACTTCAGGAAAGCGCTGGACTCAGTCGCCTGATCGGTACTTCTGCTCCCCGGCCGTCACCGGAAAAGGCAACCAGTTTTCCGGCGGCGGCAGCGGACAAGTCGCGAAGGGCGTAAAGGCGCAGGGCGGGTTGTAGGCGCGGTTGAAATCGAGAACGATCTTGCCGTCGACCGCCGGTGCCGTCTTCAGGAAACGACCGGCGCCATAGCTTTCCTTGCCGCTCGTCCGGTCGCGAAAAACGAAGAACACTTCGTGTTCGCCAACGGCCATCGGCAACAAGGTCACCGCCTGGCCGGCCACTTCAAACACCGCCTGATACGCCACCTCGACTGTTTTCAGGTCGCCACTGACATTTGGAACTTCCATGCTCAAGGGAGGTGCCAACGCCTGCCAGTCAGCCGCGACCTGCCAGGCCGGATCAAATTCAAAATAAGCAAGCCCGGCAAACGGCCGCTTCGCCGCCCAGGCACGGTCGCGCAAGCGCGCTGCCAGACGACCTTCACGGTCGACGATAAAAAACGCCCATTCGCCCACCTCGACCACGCTCGGCTGCCCGGCACTATCGGTCTGCAATTCGCAACTGGCGCCACCCACGGGCTGCCAGGTCAGCCGGCCGTCCTGCCAGAGCACATCGCCGCGATGCGCCGGGCCATCGGGTAGGCGAATCAGCGCGTCATCGCCACTACCGACGCGGTTAGCACCCGGCGCCAGCCAGAACAGGCCGGCCAGCCCGAGCCAGCTGTCGGGCGCCGCCAGTTCGTCGTGACGGGCCTGCTGCCAGGCGGTGAATGCCTTATTTGGCAAAGCGCATGATCCCGCCGGTGGCCGGGTCACAGCTGACGTGGATGACATCCTTGGCACCGAACCGCCCTTCGAGAATGGCCTTGGCCAGAGGATTTTCGATCTGTTGCTGGATGGCGCGCTTGAGCGGCCGGGCGCCGAAAACCGGGTCGAAGCCGGCCTGGGCCAGTTCGGCCAGGGCGCTATCGTCGACCAGCAGCCCCATGTCGAGCTGGGCCAGACGCTTTTCGAGATAGCCAAGCTGGATCTTGGCGATGCCGGCGATGTGCTTTTCATCAAGGGCGTGGAAGACCACGACCTCGTCGATACGATTGATGAATTCTGGCCGGAAGTAATTCTTCACCTCGGCCATAACCGCCATCTTGATCACGCCGTATTCGTCACCCGACATCTGCTGGATCATCTGGCTGCCGAGATTGGAGGTCATGACGATCACCGTGTTCTTGAAATCGACGGTACGGCCCTGGCCATCGGTCATCCGGCCATCGTCAAGCACCTGCAGCAGGACATTGAAGACATCGGGATGCGCCTTCTCGACTTCATCGAGCAGGATCACCGAGTAAGGCTTGCGGCGCACGGCTTCCGTCAGGTAACCGCCCTCTTCATAACCCACATAGCCGGGTGGCGCACCAATCAGCCGGGCGACTGAGTGTTTCTCCATAAACTCGCTCATGTCGATGCGGATCAGGTGATCCTCGGCATCAAACATGAATTCAGCCAACGCCTTGCACAGTTCAGTCTT
>CAIYYE010000209.1 GCA_903930395.1 uncultured beta proteobacterium | reverse complement strand
CTGGTAAGGCAGGTCTTCGGAGACCGGCATGCGGCCATCGAGGACCGAGCGCAGGTTCTTCCAGTAGGCAAAATTCGGGAATGAAACCACCGCCTCGCGGCCGACCCGCAGCATTTCACGGAGGATGCCCTCGGTGTGGCGAACGGTTTGCAGGGTGCGCGACAGGACAACGTGATCGAAGGCCTGGTCGGCGAAGACCTCAAGCCCGTTTTCGAGGTTGCCCTGGATGATGTTGATGCCGTTGGCGATGGCCGACAAAACGTTGGCATCATCGATTTCCACGCCGACACCGTTGACGCCGCGGGTCTCGATGAGGTGCTTGAGCAGCGTGCCGTCGCCGCAGCCAAGGTCGAGCACGCGGTCGCCGGGCGCCACCCAGCCGGCGATGACCTCGAAGTCGGGGCGGCCCAGAGTGTGCGTCATAGCTTGATGTTCCGCAGGTAGGCATCGACCACGCCGTGATAGTGGGCGTCGTCCATGAGGAAGGAGTCGTGGCCGAAATTGAGGTCGATTTCGGCGTAGGAAACGTTGCGTCCGCTGGCCAGCAGGGCGGCGACGATTTCCTTGGAGCGGGCCGGGGTGAAGCGCCAGTCGGTGGTGAACGAGGCGATCAGGAAGTTGGCCTGGCTGCGCGCCATGGTGGCCTTGAGGTCGCCATCGTCTTCACGCGACGGGTCGAAATAATCGAGCGCCTTGGTCATTAGCAGGTACGTGTTGGCGTCGAAGTAGCCAGCGAACTTGTCGCCTTGATAGCGCAAGTAGGATTCGACTTCGAATTCGACGCCGAAACCGAAGGAAAAGGCACTGTTGCGCAGTTCGCGACCGAATTTTTCGCCCATCTGGTCATCCGACAGGTAGGTGATGTGGCCGAGCATGCGGGCCAGGCGCAGACCTCGCAGTGGGCGGGTGTTGTAGGCGTAGTAGTTGCCGCCGTGGAAATCCGGGTCGGTCAGGATGGCCTGGCGGGCAACGTCGTTGAAGGCGATATTCTGTGCCGAGAGCTTGGGTGCTGCGGCGATTACGATGGCGTTGCGGACGCGTTCCGGGAAGGTGATGCTCCAGCGCAGCGCCTGCATGCCACCCAGGCTGCCGCCCATGACGGCCGCCCAGCTATCGATGCCGAGACGGTCAGCCAGCCTGGCCTGGGCATGTACCCAGTCATTGACGGCAACCATGGGAAAGTCGGCTCCCCAGGGCTGTCCGGTGGCCGGGTTGATCGATGAGGGGCCGGTCGAGCCGTGGCAGCCACCGAGGTTATTGAGGCCGACGATAAAAAAGCGGTCGGTGTCGAGCGGCCGGCCGGGGCCGACGATGTTGTCCCACCAGCCGATGTTGTCCGGCTGGTCGGCGTAATGGCCGGCGACATGATGATGGCCGGAGAGGGCGTGGCAGACGAGGATGGCGTTGGATTTTGCCGCATTGAGCGTGCCGTAGGTCTCGTACACGAGGTCGTAGGCGGGCAGCACCCCGCCGCTGCGCAAATGCAGTGGCTGCTCGAAGTGGGCGCGCTGTGCTTCAACGGCGCCGACGGATTGTCCTGGCATGCTCATCCTGAAAACAAAAAACCCAGTTGGCCTGAAAAGTGAACTCATCGGGCGAACTGGGTGGTTCCCGTTTTAGCTGAATTTTAGTGATCGACTGGACCACCAGCGCCCGCAATCAGAGCTCAAATCGGCGCGGCTGGATATTTTCCAGCTTCTTCGGACAATACCCAGCAGGGCGTCAAAAGTCAATGTAAGGGAATCCTTAATCAATATCAGTGGTAGACGATCCACTATTTGATAAAATCGTGACAAATAAAATTTCTGGAAAGCGTTGGCCACAATGCAGGAGCAACGGCGACACCAACGAATTCGCTTCGGCGTCTTGCCAAGGATACGCATTGGCTACGGCGGGGAAATCGGTGAAGGACTCATCGAAAACCTCTCGCTGTCGGGCCTGATGGTACGGACGGCGATGCCGCTGGAGATCGCCCACAACATCGGCTGCGAGTTTCGCGTTTTCGGCTCACCGCTGATTGACGTTCAGGCATCCGTGGTCAGCCGGGTCGGCAATATGTTCGGCGTTCATTTCCAGACCGGGCCGATCAATCAGGTTCTGATCGATGACGCCATCAGTTCTGCCCTGGCCTCAGGCAAGGCCTCCATTCTTGTCGTGCACGAACGGGCGGGCCGCAAAGTCATGCGCATCACCGGTGGCCTCAACAGTACTTTGCGCAATGATTTCATGCATGCCCTGACGCGGGTCGGGGCCGACGAAATCGACCTCGAGGGCGTTACCCTGGTCGATCAGGGTGGTCTGGCCCTGTGCCTGGTGGCCGTTAGCCGCCATGGCGTGAGGCTGGGCAACCAGTCGTCCTGCTTTGCCGAAGCCTGGAAGCAGGCCTTGGCCGTCCCCGGTGCCCTTGAAACGCTGGAGATGCCGAATGGCGGCTGATAAAGCGAGCAATTTGCTGGGTGCCTCCTTGTCTGTTGTGCTGGCCGCTGCATTGGTGAGCGGCAACGCCCGGTCGGCCGACGAGGATGCCTATTTCAGCGAATTGCCGATTGTCGCCTCGGTCAGTCGCTTGCCGCAGCGCTTGGCCGATGCGCCGACTTCGGTGACGGTGCTTGACCGCGAGAT
>CAIYYE010000208.1 GCA_903930395.1 uncultured beta proteobacterium | reverse complement strand
CGGATTCGATGGCGACCCGTTGCGTGGGAAACATACCCACAAAATCAATGAAATACAGCGTTCTATCTCTATGACCTAAGCGATGGCCCGATCGGGCTATTGTTTGAATCATGCTGTTTATCTACCCTTGGTCAACGATCAAAATAAAGGGAAAACAGCATGTTCAAAAAGCTACTGATGACATCGGCAATGCTCGTCATGCCGCTTGTCGCGAGCGCCAGTTCCCTCAGTATTGTAGGTGGTAGTACCGTCAATTTCTCGGGATACAACGGCACGCCGGCATCCATCACCGGGGTATATACCCAGGGGCAGACAGGTGCGCTATCCGCCAATGTGGCAGGTACGCTCTATGCCACCTACCTGGGGTCAGAAAGCGGCTATGACGACAGCTTCTGGCTGCAACTTGGGCGTAGGGTCGGTGACCAGTTCAAGCTGACGGAAGACGAAAGGCTCGGAGAAACAATCTCGCTGGCGGTTAATGCCGGCGAACTGGATTTCTGGTTCAAGGATAGTTCAGGCGGCTTTGTCGGCAATGACGGCATCAATACCCTAAAAAATTCGTCGTTCGCCATACTGGCCGGGAAGTGTCTGACCACCTATGGATGTTTCGATTACATCCTTGGCTTTAACGATGCCGGCGGTGGACAGGACCATGACTATGACGACCTGGTGGTTGGTCTGAAATTGACCCCCAACGTAGTGCCGCCGACCGCCGTCCCCCTCCCTGGCGCTCTGGTTCTCTTCGGTTCCGCGCTCTTCGGCGCTGGTGCCCTGCGTCGCCGCAAGCAGGCGGCTGCGAATATGGCTGTTGCTTAATCAGCATAATCCGTATCAAATACGGGGGGCCGCTTGGCCCCCTTTTTTTATACTTAAATTCCAGATCGATCCGAAAATGCCAAAACTCATTTCTTATGCCCTGGTCGCCATTGCCTGCCTGCTCTCCGCCGGAACGCAGGCTGAAGAGAATCTTGAAGTCTATCGCCTGCGCCATGGCGACTCCGTTCTCGTCTCCGTCTGGCGTGAAGAAGGCCTGCAAAAAGAAATCAGAGTGTTACCGGACGGTAGCATCACCTTCCCGCTGGCCGGGCGCCTGGCTGTTGCCGGCCTGAGCTCCACCGAGGTCGAACGTCAACTGGCCGTCAAGCTCAAGGAATACATCCCCGATCCCGTCGTATCGGTCATCATCACCGGCATCGAAGGCAGCCGCGTCTATGTTCTGGGCAAAGTGCTCAAGCCCGGCCCGGTCATTTTGTCCGCCCCGACCACCGTGTTGCAGGCCCTGAGCCAGTCTGGCGGGCTGGATAAATTTGCCGACGGTGATTTAATTCGCATTATTCGTGTAACTTCTAACGGTCAGGAAGTGCTTCCTGTCCGTTACAATGATCTGCTCAAAGGTAAAGATCTGGGCACAAATGTACAACTCAGGGCTGGCGACACCATACTGGTTCCATAAACGCATGCGGAAAGCGGGCACACTCAGTGCACTCTCGGGTGCACTGACCGCTGGTTTGTTGATGTGGGCGCCCAGCGCCTCAGCCGACCAGTTGATCCAGAAAGTATCCGTTCCCGTCACGCTGGAGCATGACTCCAATCCGCTGATGTCGGCCACCAACGCACAGTCTGTCATCAAGCAGCGCTTGGCACCGCAATACCCCCTGCAGCGGGTGGCTGAAAACGACGAGATCAATCTCTCGGT
>CAIYYE010000207.1 GCA_903930395.1 uncultured beta proteobacterium | reverse complement strand
GACAAAAACGGCCCGCGTACGCTCGATCTCGACCTGCTGCTCTATAACGACCAGTTTCTCGAATTGCCACGCCTGACGCTACCACATCCCCGCCTGCACCTGCGCGCCTTCGTGCTGCATCCGCTGGCCGAAATCGCGCCCGATCTGCTCATTCCCGGCCGCGGCAGCATCGCCGCCTGGCTGCCGGCCGTCGCCAATCAGGGCATCGAGAAGCTGTGACCGTCTTCGGCCAGCACATCCCCGTGCTCTGGCAGACGGTGACGCTGCTGGCCCTGTCGAATGTCTTCATGACCTTTGCCTGGTATGCCCATCTCAAAAATCTCAACGACAAGCCCTGGTGGATAGCTGCCCTGGTTTCCTGGGGCATTGCGCTGTTTGAGTACCTGCTGCAGGTGCCTGCCAATCGCATCGGAAATACCGAACTGGACCTCGGCCAGCTCAAGATCCTGCAGGAAGTCATCACCCTCGTCGTCTTTGTCCCTTTCGTCATCTTTTACATGAATCAGCCACTGAAGCTTGACTACTTGTGGGCAGCTCTGTGTATCCTAGGCGCCGTCTATTTCGTCTTCAGGGCGTAAAACCACCATGTCCGCTCAAAGCATCACCCGCCGCCTGACCCAGGCCGATCTCGCCAAGCTCCATGCCGCCGGCGAGAAAGTCGTCATGTTCACCTGCTACGACGCCAGCTTCGCCCGCCTGCTCGATGGCGCCGGGGTCGACTCCATCCTGATCGGCGATTCGCTGGGCAATGTCATCCAGGGCCACGACACCACGCTGCCGGTCACCGTCAACGACATTGCCTACCACACTGCCTGCATCAAGCGCGGCTGCGACCACCCCTTCATCATTGCCGACATGCCCTTCGGCAGCTACCAGGAATCGCCTGAGCAGGCCTTCCGCAACGCCGTCACGCTGATGGCCGCCGGCGCCCAGATGGTCAAGCTCGAAGGCGGCAAGGAAATGGCCCCGACGGTCAGCTTTCTGGTTAGCCGGGGCATCCCGGTCTGCGGGCACGTCGGCCTGACGCCGCAGTCGGTGCACGCCCTCGGTGGCTACAAGGTCCAGGGCAAGGGCGACGCCGCCGCCCAGCGCCTCAAGGACGACGCGCTGGCCCTGCAGAACGCCGGCGCCACGATGATCGTCATCGAAGCCATTCCCGCCGTGCTGGCGGCTGAAGTCACGGCCAGCCTGCACATCATCACCATCGGTATCGGCGCCGGCAAGGACTGCTCGGGCCAGGTCATGGTGCTGCACGACGCCTTCGACATCCCGCCGGGCAAGAAGGCCAAATTCGTCAGGAATTTCATGGAGGGCGCCAGCAGCATCCACGACGCCGCCTGCCGTGCCGTCGCCGCCGTCAAGGACGGCAGCTATCCCGGCCCCGAACACACTTACGCCGCTTAAACCATCATGCAAATCCATTCTGCCATCGCCGACCTGCGCGCGGCGCTGAAGAACCGTGGTCAGGTCGTTTTCGTGCCGACCATGGGCAACCTGCACGCCGGCCACATCAGTCTCATGGAACAGGCTCGCAGCCACGGCGATACCGTGGTCGCGTCGATTTTCGTCAATCGCCTGCAATTCGGCCCGAATGAGGATTTCGACAAATACCCGCGCACCTTTCAGGCCGACTGCGACAAGCTCGCTGCCGCCGGCGTCGACGTGCTGTTCGCCCCGACCGAAGCCGACCTCTACCCGGAAGCGCAGGAATACACGGTCGAGCCGCCGGCCATCCAGAACATCCTCGACGGCGAATTCCGCCCCGGCCACTTCCGTGGCGTCGCCACCGTCGTCCTCAAGCTCTTCAACTGCGTCCAGCCGCAGGCCGCCGTCTTTGGCAAGAAGGATTACCAGCAGCTCATGGTCATCCGCAACATGACGCGCCAGCTCGCCCTGCCCATCAATATTGTCGGCGGCGACACGGTACGCGCCGACGATGGCCTCGCCCTGTCCTCACGCAATGGCTACCTGAGCGCCGCCGAGCGCGCCGAGGCGCCGCGCCTCTATCGCCTGCTCAATGAAATCCGCGCAGCTGTCCGGGCTGGCGAAACGAAATATACCAATCTCGAAAATCAGGCGATTGCCGAGCTCGCCGCAGCCGGCTGGAAAACCGATTATGTTGCGGTGCGACAACAGTCCGACCTGGCACCCGCAAGCAACGCAAACGCCCCGCTGGTGGTGCTTGCCGCCAGTCGCCTCGGTGCCACGCGGCTCATTGATAACATTGAGATTTGACGCAAGCGGGATATCCATAATTACGGCGGTTGACAGCGAAGAGATTGCAGATACAATTCGCTTCCCCCAACCTTCTGGATGAGTGAAACCATGCAGAGAACAATGCTGAAATCCAAGTTGCACCGCGTGACTGCAACCCACGCCGACCTGCACTACGAGGGTTCCTGCGCCATCGATGAAGACCTGCTGGAAGCAGCCAACATCAAGGAATACGAACAGATCGACATCTGGAACGTAAACAATGGCGAGCGTTTCACCACTTACGCCATCCGCGCCGAACGCGGATCGGGTGTCATTTCCGTCAATGGCTCGGCTGCCCGCCGCGCTGCGCCGGGTGACATCCTGATCATCGCCACCTTCGCCGTCTATAACGAGGTCGAACTGGCTCGTCACGAACCCGACCTGATCTACGTCGATTCGCAGAACAGCATCGTCCGTCGCGGTCACAAAATTCCGGTCCAGGCTGCCGCCTGATCTCCCCGGACATTTGTCCCCGAAAAAACCCGCCGCTCGGCGGGTTTTTCTTTGTGTAGAATGCCTGACAAATATTCACACGAATAATGGAGACAAACCATGGGCGCTGTTTTCGCCAAGACCCCCAAAGGGCAGGACGAAATCAACACGAAGGCGGGTGGCCTGACGCCACGCGTGCGGCGGGTGCTGATTTTCGTCGACGGGAAAAGAACCGTCGATGAATTGCGCGGCATGCTGCAATCGGACGATTTGCAGCACACCCTAGGCATGCTCGAAGAAGAAGGCTACATCGAGCTGAGCAGCGTCATCAACGCAGTAGGCAAGCCGGTCGCCGCCAAGGCGCCACTGGCAGCGATCACGGCCTTCGGCGAACTGCCGACGGACCACGACCCGGTTCGCCTGCAGAAGGCGCGCAATTTCATGACCAATACACTGAATGCCTTTTGTGGCGCGCTCGGCAACAGTTCATTGCTCGACCGTATCGAAAAGGCAAGCAACCATGCCGATCTGCGCGCCATGTACGACGAGTGGTATCACGCCATCGTCATGTCACGCGAAGGCAAGCGCGAAGCCGAAGGCCTGCGCGAAAAGCTGCTGGCGGTCATCTGAGACAAGCGGGGCCGTTTCCGGCCCCGTCCTAATTCAGTCTTCCGACGCTTCCACCGCCGCCTTGGCCTTGCGCGGACGCGACGGACGCTTGGCCTTGGCCGGTTTGGCCCTTTCCTCAGTCTTTTCTTCGGCCTGCACCACATCGGCCACGGCCGGAGCAGCGTCCTTGGCGGCATCAGCCTTGCGCGGACGGCGCCCACCACGGCGCGGCTTGCCCTCTGGCTTTTCATCCGGGGTCACGTCGCTCGCCGTTGGCGCGGGCGAAGTCTCGTTCATGGCCGGCAAGGGTTCGGCTACGGTGACCGCCTCCTGATCAAGCGACTCTGTCGCCGAACGCTCCTTGCCGCTACGCGAGCGACGACCGCCACGGCGACGCGAACCGGCCGATGCTTCGGCTTCGACGGGTCGTGATTCATTTTTTGCCTCGGGCTCGGCATCAGCACCTGCCTCGCTGGCCGGGGCAGCCTGGATGGCCGTCATCTCGACACCGGCTTCCACCTCACCCGGATTCGGGCGGAGCTGCCCGCGGAAGACATAGGCTCCCTTGTCGTCACGGCCAAAACCGAGCAAGCCGCGGCTGGCTGCCTCTTCGAGCAGATTGCCGAAGGTCCGGAAGCCGTAATAGCTTTCGTTGAACCCGGGATTGCGGCGCTTGACGACTTCCTTGAGGACCGAGGCCCAGATCCGCTCACTTTCGCCACGGTCAGCCATGAGGTCGACGAAGGTTGCCGCGACGATATCGACCGCCTTGGTTTTGCGCTCCTCCTGCTTCTGGCTACGCTTGGCTTCCTCTTCCGGCGAACGCTTCGGCGCTTCGCGGTCGCGGCGCGCGTTGCCACGGCCTTCGCGGTCGCGGACAAGGTCGTCGTAATAGATGAACTCGTCGCAATTGGTCACCAGCAGGTCGGAGCACGATTGTTTGACACCGACACCGATGACCTTCTTGGCGTTTTCGCGCAGCTTGGAGACGAGCGGCGAAAAATCGGAATCGCCGCTGATGATCACGAAGGTATCGACGTGGGCCTTGGTGTAGCAGAGGTCGAGTGCATCGACGACCATGCGGATGTCGGCTGAGTTCTTGCCGGACTGGCGGACATGGGGAATTTCGATGAGTTCGAAATTGGCTTCGTGCATGGCCGCCTTGAAGGCCTTGTAACGATCCCAGTCGCAATAGGCCTTCTTGACGACGATGCTGCCCTTGGCGAGCAGGCGCTCAAGCACCGGGCGGATGTCGAACTTGTCGTACTGGGCATCACGGACGCCGAGGGCGACGTTTTCGAAGTCGCAGAAGAGCGCCATGCTGGCGTTGTCACTGGATGAGGCCATGAAATGCTTTCAACTTGAGGAACCTGGAGTATACCGCCGACGCCACTTCCCTTGACGGCCCAAGTAATTCCCCTTTTTTAGCGGGCATCAAAGATTGCCCATGGACCTGCGACCTACCATCCGTCGGCCAAACAATTTCCGAAAGGGGGAAAAACAATGAGTGGCGCTTTCACCAAATCGATGGCGCGGAACATATTT
>CAIYYE010000206.1 GCA_903930395.1 uncultured beta proteobacterium | reverse complement strand
TTGGTCGCCATGAAGAACTTGCCGTCGGACTTGACCAGCGCGTAGATATTCGAGGTCTGGCCCATCTTGACGCGGGTCTGGACGTTGGCTTCGGTGCCTTCCGGCAGGACGAAGGAAGCGGCCAGCGCATTCGGGTTTTTCTCGATCAGGATGGCGACCATGCTGATATTGGGCAGTGTGGAGGCGACGCCGACCGGCACGACGGCGCCGTTTTCGGCGATGTCCGGGCCGGTGACCTGGACATCCTTGCTATCGGTCGTGCCGGAAACGCCCAGGGCCTTCAGCGTATCGGCCATGCTCTTGGCGTCAAAGGCAGCCTTGTTCCAGTCAGCCAGGGCCATGCCCGGGGTGATGATGCCGGCAGCGGCCAGCACGCCCAGCAGGGCGGCGCCGGAGCCGGATTTCAGTACGGTGCGACGTTGATTGTTCATGACTTCTCCTCTGTAGAAATTGGAATTACTTCGAACCGGACAGAATCCACTTCACCAGCGTGGTGATGTCCTCGTCCTTGATATGAGCGTTCGGCGGCATCGGGATCGAACCCCAGACACCCTGACCACCCGCCTTGACCTTGGCGATCAGGCGCGATTCGGCATCGGTCTGATCCTTGTAGCGGGCCAGCACTTCGCTGTAGCCGGGGCCGACGATCTTGCTCTTCATGCCATGACAGGCCATGCAGCCGCTCTTCGTCGCCAGTTCCAGCGTACCGGCATCGGCCGCCTTCTTGGCGGCTTCCGGGCCGAGCGTACGGGTGCCGCGCACCGGGCCGAAGCTGCGGTACTGGTCGGCCAGTTCGCCATGGGCAGTCCGGGCATATTCGGGCAGGGTCGAGCCGATCAGCACTTCCGGCTTGCAGTTCTTCATGCACGCCTTGTTCGCCGTATCCGGCTTGCCGCCGTTGCCGATACCGCCCTTCTTGGCCGGCGCTCCCGGCCACATGCCGTGGTCGGTCGTCATGCCGTTGCGGTTGGGCAGCAGCTTCTGGACATCGGCAATGTTCTTGTCGGAGAGCACGAAATCTGCCGGCACGATTTCCTGCAGATTGAGCAGGTAGGCGAGGATGGCGAAAACTTCGTCCGGCTTGAGCGACTTCGGCGCCGTCCAGGGCATGGCGCGCTGGATGTAGTCGAAGAGCGTCGAGATCGTCGCCACCTTCGTGAAGGAGGTGCGCTGCGGCAGTTCGCCGGAAGACAGGCCCCTGACGCGGCCGGTCTTGATATCGTCCTTGGTCGTACCACCGGCCAGCGGCGTGAAGACCTCGTTCGACTCACCGAAGGAACCGTGGCAGGAGGCGCACTTTTCCTCGAACAGCTCGTTGCCGCGTTCGACATTGCCCGACCCCTTGGGCAAGCCCTTGAAATCCGGACGAACATCGATATCCCAGGCCTTGACCTCGGCCGTGGTGGCCGGCCGGCCAACCCCCTGGAAGTTCTCGAAGGCGCCAGCGGCGGTCGATGCCGCAGCCAGGGTTAAAACGAGAATGGTCTTAGAGAACCTGAACATTGCTGACCTCCCCGCTTTCGATGACTTTCCACGACTGGATGGCATTGTTGTGATAGATCGACTTGGTGCCACGCACGGCGCGCAACTGGCCGTAGCTCGGCTGGACAAAACCGGTTTCGTCGATGGCGCGCGACTGCAGGATGGCAGGATTGCCGTCCCAAACCCAATTGATGTTGAAGCGGGTCAGCGCCTTGTTCTGGATCGGCCCTTCGAGGCGCGCTGTCTGCCAGTTGACGCCGCCATCGAAGGAGACATCGACCTGCTTGATGCGACCGCGACCGGACCAGGCCAGGCCGGAGACATTGTAGAAACCCTTGTCGAGCAGGGTCTGGCCGCCGGACGGCGTGGTGATCACCGACTTGGCTTCCTGGATCGAGCTGTACTGGCGATGCAGGCCGCTCGGCAGGAGGTCGATGTAATGCACGGCCTCGTCCTTGGTGGCGTAAGGCTTGTCGCCGACTTCAATGCGACGCAGCCATTTGACCCAGGACACGCCCTGCACACCCGGCACGACGAGGCGCAGCGGGTAACCGTTTTCCGGCCGCAGCATTTCGCCGTTCTGGCCATAGGCGACGAAAACTTCGCCCGACTCGACCATTTCCATCGGAATGGTGCGCGTCATCGACGAACCGTCGGCACCTTCGGCCAGCACATAGCGGGCCTTCTTGTAATCGACACCGCAATCCTCAAGCAGATGCTTCAAGGGGACGCCGGTGAATTCGGAACAGGAGAGCATGCCGTGCGTGTATTGCACGGTCGGCACCGCGACATTGCCCCACTCGAGACCGGTATTGGCGCCGCACTCGATGAAGTGGATGCGCGATACGGAGGGCAGGCGCATCAGTTCATCCAGCGTATAAACCTTGGGCTTCTTGAGCAGCGAGTCATCCGACCCGTTAATCATCAGGCGATGCTTGGACGGATCGATGTCGTGCCAGCCCTGATGATGGCGCTCGAAATGCAGGCCGGACGGCGTGATGATGCCGAACAGACCCTGCAGCGGAGCGAACGACACCGAGGCACCGCCAACGCGGGCGAGGCCCGGCGATTCGCGGCGCAGCAACTGGCTCTCGTACTTCGACGGCATGCCGTACGGATTGGTCGCCACGGGCAGGCCGAGCGATGTCGTCCAGGCGGGGTTTTCCAGAATATTCGGGTCGCCTTCGCTGGCGCGCACGACCTTGGGCAGCGCCAA
>CAIYYE010000205.1 GCA_903930395.1 uncultured beta proteobacterium | reverse complement strand
GTCGCATCGGCCATCACGAAAGGCACGTTGAGCAGGCGGGCCAGCGTCTGGGCGAGCAGGGTCTTGCCGGAACCGGTCGGGCCGATCAGCAGGATGTTGCTCTTGGCCAGTTCGACGTCGCCGGCATTCTTGGCCGTGTGGCGCAGGCGCTTGTAGTGGTTGTAAACGGCAACCGACAGGATGCGCTTGGCAACTTCCTGGCCGATCACGTACTGGTCGAGGATCGAGCTGATCTCACGCGGCGTCGGCAGGTCGGAGCGACCGGCCTTGGCTGCTTCTTCCGGCAACTCGTCGCGGATGATGTCGTTGCAGAGTGCGATGCACTCGTCACAGATGAACACCGACGGGCCGGCGATGAGCTTTTTGACTTCGTGCTGGCTCTTGCCGCAGAAGGAGCAATAGAGCAGTTTTTCCTGGCCGCCTTTAGACATCTGAATTTCTCCGGTCAAGCCGCGTCGCGGCGGGTTAGCACCTTGTCGATCAAACCATATTCTGCGGCCTCGGCGGCAGAAAGGAAATTGTCGCGATCGGTGTCCTTTTCGATACGCTCGAGCGGCTGTCCGCTGTGTTCAGCCATGATCCGGTTGAGGCGGTCACGAATCGACAGGATTTCCTTGGCGTGGATGGCGATATCCGAGGCCTGGCCCTGGAAGCCACCGAGCGGCTGGTGAATCATGACGCGCGAATTGGGCAGGGCGAAACGCTTGCCCTTGGCGCCGGCGTTGAGCAGGAAGGCGCCCATCGAGGCGGCCTGACCGATGCACAGCGTCGACACGTCGGGCTTGATGAACTGCATGGTGTCGTAGATCGACATGCCCGCCGTCACCGAACCGCCCGGCGAGTTGATGTAGAAATAGATGTCCTTGTCCGGGTTCTCGGCTTCAAGGAACAGCAACTGGGCGACGACCAGATTGGCCGTCACGTCGTTGACCGGGCCGACAAGAAAGATCACCCGCTCTTTCAACAGGCGTGAATAGATGTCGTACGCACGTTCGCCGCGTCCGCTCTGTTCCACCACCATGGGGACCATGCCGAGTGCCTGTGGATCCCAGTTGCTTGCGTTGTCGATATTCATGTCAGCCCTTGTGTGTTGCCGTTTCGTTACATTCAAGACGATTGTCGCTTTCGCGACAAGGTCTGTTTTACTGCTTCTGGCCCATCAGTTCATCAAAAACCGCCACCTTGTCGGTGACCTTGGCCTTGCTCAGCACCCACGCGACAACATTGTTCTCGATGGCGACGCCTTCGACTTCCTGCAGGCGCTGCGGTTGAGCGTAATACCAGCGGACGACTTCTTCCGGGTTTTCGTAGCTCTGGGCCGATTCCTCGACCATGGCACGAACCTGCTCCGGCGTTGCATGAAGCTTTTCCGTTTTGACCACTTCAGCAAGGATCAGGCCAAGGGTCACGCGGCGCTTGGCCTGGTCGGCAAACCATTCCGGCTGGATCGGCATGTCCTTGACCTTCATGCCACGCTGTTCCATATCCTGGCGGGCCGCCTGCATCAGGCGCTGGATTTCCATGTCGACCAGCGAGGTCGGGATGGAAATCGGATTGGCCTTGATCAGGGCTTCCATGACCTGGTCCTTGAGCTTGCCTTCAATGCGGCGCTTCACTTCACGCTTGAGGTTGGCTTCGATCTCGGCACGCATCTTGGTCACGTCACCATCGGCGATACCCATGTTGGTGGCGAATTCGGCGTCGAGTTCCGGCAGCACGGCAGCCTGCACCTGCTTGACGGTGACTTCGAACTGGACCGTCTGGCCGGCCAGCTCCTTGGCGTGGTAATCGGCCGGGAAGTTCAGGTCGAACGTCTTAGAGTCGCCAGCCTTGGCGCCTTCAACGGCATTCTCGAAATCGGGCAGCATCATGCCCTGACCGAGAACGAAGGGGTAATCCTTGGCTTCGCCGCCCTGGAACGGGACGCCATCCTTCTTGCCGAGGAAGTCGATGACGACACGGTCTTCCTTGGCCGCGGCACGGTCGGTGTCGGCATAGGAGACGCGCTGCTTGCGCAGGATCTCGAGGGTCTTGTCGACTTCAGCCGGGCTGACTTCGAGAACCGGGCGCTCAACTTCGGCAGCCGACAGGTCGCCCGGGG
>CAIYYE010000204.1 GCA_903930395.1 uncultured beta proteobacterium | reverse complement strand
GTGATGTGGTTCACCAGCCTGCTCTCGCAGGGCGACAACCTGCCGCACATCGAGTTGGCGCTCAAGAAGGCCAAGGTCGTAGAGTCGCGCATCATCCCCATGGCGCAGGGCCAGAAGCAAAGCCGGCTGATTGCCTGGACCTTCTTCGGCAACGGCGAGCGCGAGAAATGGCGCAAGGAACACTGGTCGTCCGCCCCCGCCTTCGGCTCTACGGCACCTGACGCGCAACCGGCTTTCGCGCCGGCCGAGGCCGTGCCGCCGGCAACCGACCCCGTATAATTAACGGTTTTCTGTCTGGGAATTCGCCTGTGTCCGACCGCCTTGCCGTCCTGCCCCAATACCTGATCCCGAAACAGGCCCTGACCGCCCTCGCCGGCAAGCTGGCGTCGCAGGAGGCCGGCAGCCTGACGACCAGCGTAATCCGCTGGTTTGTCGGTCGCTACAACGTCAATATGGCCGAGGCGGCCAATCCCGACATCGCCAGTTACAAGAGCTTCAATGAGTTCTTCACGCGGCCGCTCAAGGAAGGCGCCCGCCCGCAAGCAGACGCCGATTTCATCAGCCCGGTCGATGGCGCCATCAGCCAGTTCGGGCCAATTGAGCGTGACCAGATTTTCCAGGCCAAGGGCCACAGCTATTCGACCACGGCCCTGGTCGGCGGCGACCGCGACCTGGCGGCACAGTTTGAAAACGGCAGCTTCGCGACGCTCTATCTCAGTCCGCGCGACTACCACCGCATCCACATGCCCTGCGCCGGCAAGCTGACACGCATGATCTACGTGCCCGGCGAGCTGTTCTCGGTCAATCCGACCACGGCCCGTGGCGTACCCGGTCTTTTCGCCCGCAACGAACGCGTCGTCTGCGTCTTTGATTCGGCCTTCGGCCCCTTCGTGCTGACTCTGGTCGGCGCCACCATCGTCGGCAGCATGGCCACCGTCTGGCACGGCCAGATCAACCCACCGCGCCCCGGCGTCATTCGCGAATGGCGCTACGACGAGCAAAATATCGTGCTGCAAAAAGGCGAAGAAATGGGCCGCTTCCTGCTCGGCTCGACGGTCGTCATGCTCTTCCCCAAGGACAGCCTCGCCTTCAACCCGGCGTGGACGCCGACCGGCGCCATCCGCATGGGTGAAACGATGGGCAGCCAGCCCGCCTGATCGGGACTATTGCATGCAGATCTGGGTCGATGCAGACGCCTGCCCCGGCGTCATCAAGGAAATCATCTTCCGCGCCGCCGAGCGCCGGCAGATCCAGACCATCCTGGTCGCCAACCAGATGCTGCGCACCCCACCCTCGAAATTCATCCGCGCCATCCAGGTGCCGAGTGGTTTTGACGTGGCAGATGCGCATATCGTCGAACAACTCTCAGCCGGCGACCTCGTCGTCACCGCGGACATTCCGCTCGCCTCGCTGGTCATCGGGCGCGGCGCCCACGCCATCAACCCGCGCGGCGAGTTGTACACCACGGCAAATATCCAGGAACGTCTGGCCATGCGCAACTTCATGGAAGAACTGCGCGGTGCCGGCGTCGAAACCGGCGGCCCAAGCGCCTTCAGCCAGGGCGACCGGCAGGCATTCGCCAATCAGCTGGATCGCTTTCTGGCGAAGATTCCACCACCCTGAGTGGCGCTAGCAGCCTTGCAACTAATTGAGCCGGAAACCCATCACGTTGCTCATCAGATGCAACTGCGGCTGGCTATCCAGCCAGTCCCGCGCGGCAGAAACCGTAGGGCAGACTTCGGTCTGGTAAGAATTGATGCCGCTCAACTCCGGAACGCTCCGGACCAGCGTCGCTAGCGCATCGTCAGTGGTCACAAAGACAATGCGACAATTCGGATTTGAGGCATAGGCGCCATATTGGATCACAGCCGCTTGCGTCAAAGCTTCTGCCGTCAGCTCATATTCGGTCGCTGCCAGAAAATCGTTGATGACGTAATGGACATCATCAAAGCGTGAGTCGCTCTGCACATTTTCGACAGACTGGATGAACTCCCAGGCGCGTACAACCCCCGAAAACTGGTTGATCACACCATCAGGCTCCCAGACAGATTCGTAAGCCATAGACCACCTTGGTGAACGCCAAAATCGCAAATATGTCTTCTATGTTATCTGTTCAGAATAGTACAAATAACATCATTTCCCCAGCATCATATGCCAAGTATCAGCCTTCCGGGTCGCATTGAGCCTATCTCTGCGCACAAATAAAAAGCCCCCACCGGTCACCCGGCAGGGGCTTTTGCTACTGTCGGCCGGGATTCCCGGCCGATTTTTCAATTACATCTCAACCGTAGCTGCCTGTTCCACAAATTCCGGAATCTGGTCGAAGTTCATGTAGCGATAGACTTCAGCTGCCTTGGCGTTCACCAGCTTGATCTGCTCCATGTATTCCGGAACGGTCACGATGCGGCCGGCCAGCGCGCACATGGCGGCCAGTTCGGCAGAACCGAGATAGACCTGGGTATCGATACCGAGGCGGTTCGGGAAGTTACGGGTGGAGGTGGAGATCGCGGTGGAACCCTTGCGGATCTGTGCCTGGTTACCCATACACAGCGAGCAGCCCGGCATTTCCATGCGGGCGCCGGACTTGCCGAGGACGCCGTAGTAGCCTTCTTCGGTCAGGATCAGGGCATCCATCTTGGTCGGCGG
>CAIYYE010000203.1 GCA_903930395.1 uncultured beta proteobacterium | reverse complement strand
GTATTTCAGGCCGGCTTCCTTGGCGGCCAGCGAGGCCGCGATACCGGCCGGGCCGGCCCCGATGATGACCAGATCGAACTCGGCGCTGCCGCGTGGCTGGCTGGCGATTGATTTGACGGCATGCACGCCCTGGCGGATGGCCTTGCGGATCAGGCCCATACCGCCCAGTTCGCCGGCGATGAAAATGCCGGGGATGTTGGTCTGGAAGTCCGGATCGACTTCGGGAATATCCATACCGCGCTTGGCCGTGCCGAAGACCAGCTTGATGGCGCCGACCGGGCAGGCCGGCGCGCAGGCGCCATGGCCGATGCAGTGGGTAGGATTGATCAGGACGCCCTTGCCCTTGATGACACCGAGCGCATGTTCCGGGCAGGCGCGGACGCAGGCGCCCGACCCCATGCAGATCGACAGGTCAACGACCGGGTGCAGCGATGGCGGCTCGGTCAGGCCGGCTTCCTGGTTTTCCTTGAGCACGGCGTGGTGGGTCTCGGAAACCTTTTTCTGGGTCAGCAGGTGAAATGCGGCCGGAACCAGAACAAGCAGGGCGGGAAGAAGGTAGTAAATCAGGTCGGAGATCATTCGGCGGCCGTTGCGAGCTTGTTTTCAAGGGTACTTACCGTGCTCATCGGGTCTTCGCCCGCTTGGTGCTGAGCCGTGGCGATGGTGACGGTCAGCGGGGTGGTTTGCCCAAAATCAAGATGATCGAAAGCGTTACGGATGCCATGGGCCACCTTGCTGGCCATGGCCTCGCCCGTATTGGGCAGGAGGATCATGAAGGTCGTTCGGTCCCACTGGCACGGCGTGTCCGAGGTGCGCAAACGATTGGCAATCGTTTCAGCGTAGCGGCACAACTGTTCATCCTGCAGGCTTGCCGATGCAAGTGGCGTGATGCGGCAGGCAATCAGCGAGAGCGGCAGCTCGTGGCGGTCGAAAATCGACGAAACATGGGCCAGTTCGGCCTCGAAACATTCCGGCGAGGGCAGCCCGGTCAGCGGGTCGCGCAGGTTCATGGTGGCGGCCGGATTGGTGGTCGATGATCGTGAAACGTAGCGGACGACCAGCGCGACCAACAGGGAAAGAATCAGGTGTTCATCCAGGCGTTCGTGCACGCTCGCCAGTTGCCAGGTCAGTACGACAAAGAAGCCGCCCAGCAGGAGCCACATCCGGAAAGCCAGGTTCTGATAGCGCCAGGCCCACCAAGCCGAGACCAGTGGTGCCCAGAACAGGAGCGTGGTGGCCAGTTCCGAAGTCGACTGACTGGGTCCGAAACGGATGCCGAGGCTGGCTATGACGAGAATGTAGATGGCAATGTCGACGGCCAGGCCCGCGTTGCGTTCGGCCAGTTTCCAGCCGGCCAGATGGGCAATCCAGATGATCAGGAGCGGGATGCTGATGCCCAGGTAAATCATGCCGGTGCCGGTGGGCCAGTGGCGCTGGAATTCGACGCTGGCAATGACGAATATGCCGATCAGGGCGCCCAGCGAACCCGCAGAATTGATTGTGCCGGCGCTTTTGGCGTGCGTGGAGGAGTCGGCTATTTTCATTTTCTTCCTAACAGTGTGTACCTTGCCAAGTGAATTTTTTGATATTCTTGAGCCAGTGTGAAATTTTACCTCGCCATTCGGCAGCCCGGTAGACTAACGACATCGGGGCACAAGCAGGGCGGGCGGCTCAGGGCCGGCAACTTAACTGGATTTTATGAACACAAATGCACTTGGCCCGATGACTGTCATCTCTACGGAGGGGGAAGCCAAATCCTCCGGGGAGTCGGCATTGCGCCTGGTCTGGCGCGTGGCCATCCTGGTACTCATCGCCCTGGTCGTTTTTCTTGCCTGGCTGGTCCGGATCGGCGAGATATACGATGGCAACTCCGATTTTGCTTATTACATCGGGCTGGTCGGCGGCCTGCTCATGCTTGCCCTCCTTCTCTACCCCTTGCGCAAGCGGATTCCCGCCTTCGAGCGCCTGGGCAAGATGGAGACCTGGTTCAAGTTTCATATGGTGGCCGGCATTACCGGCCCCCTGCTCGTACTTTTTCACTCCACTTTCAAGACCGGTTCGCTGAATGGTGCTGCAGCGCTCTACTCCATGCTGCTCGTCGCAGTCAGCGGGATCATGGGGCGTTTCATCTACCGCCATATTCACCGCGGCCTCTATGGCAAGAAACTGACGATGGAAGACGTGGGGGCGATGATGGCCGACTGTGCCGTCAATGTCCGCTCGGTCTATGCCGTGCAACCCGACATCGAACCCAGGCTCAAGGCCTTCCACGACATGGCTTTCGACCAGAGCGGCTCGAAGCTGGGTCGCATCTGGCGGTTTCTGACACTGCACCTGAAGAGTCGGCGTCTCTCAAGGGAAGTCCGGGCCGATGCCAAAAAGGGCCTGGTCAGGCAGTTCAAGGAGCGGGGCGGTTCACGACGGGATGTGGTCATGAACTACCGGCTGGCCAAGGACCAGATTGATCGCTATCTCGATTCGATTGTCATGGCCTCCCAGCTTTCAGTCTGGGAATTGCTGTTTTCCTACTGGCACATCATCCATATTCCTTTCCTTTATTTGCTGGTTTTCAGCGGAGTCGTCCATGTCGTCGCAGTCCACATGTATTAACCGGTTGCTTTCAGGGTTGGTGCTGGCTGCTGCTTTGTTGGCCGGCGGCGCCCAGGCCCAGGAAAAAGCACCGGCAAAACCACAGTCACAGGCTCAGTCGGCTGTCGAAAGGGCGCTGATGCCGGGTGACGTCGTCACCGGGCACGCCAAATACGAACAGGAATGCGAGCAGTGCCACCAGCGCTTCGACAAGAAGGCGCAAACCAAACTGTGCCTGGATTGCCACAAGGATGTCGCCGCCGACATTCGGGCCAAGAAGCGCCTGCATGGCAAGCTCGACGACAACGCCTGCCGCAATTGCCACACCGAACACAAGGGCCGTGCCGCCAATATTGCGTTTGTGGACGAAAAGAAGTTCGACCATGCACGCACCGATTTCAAGCTGCTTGGTGCCCACCGGGAAACCAAGTGTGAGAGCTGCCACCTGCCGAAGAAGAAATATCGCGAGGCGCCCAAGCTCTGTAATGACTGTCACAAGAAGATAGACGACGAAAAGGGCCACAAGGGCCACCTCGGTACCAAGTGCGAGAACTGCCACAACGAGAAGAAGTGGACAGATACCAAGTTCGACCACGAAAAGACCAAGTTCTCCCTGATCGGCGGCAAGCACGCCGACGTCAAGTGCAAGGAATGCCACGAGGACAAGACCTATCAGAAGACGCCGCTGACCTGTAACGGCTGTCACAAGAAGATCGATCATGAAAAGGGCCACAAGGGCACCTACGGTATCAAGTGCGAGTCCTGCCACAACGACAAGGGGTGGAAGGAGATCATCTTTGATCATGACAAGGACACCAAGTACGACCTGAAGGGCAAGCACCGCAAGACAAAGTGCAACGCCTGCCACCTGCCGGAAAAAGGCAATATCTACCAGGCCAAGCTGGGCACCAAGTGCGTTACCTGTCACAAGAAAGACGACCAGCAGAAAGGTCACAAGGGCGAACTGGGCGAAAAGTGCGAGAGCTGCCATAACGAGCGGAGCTGGAAGAACTCCATTTTTGACCATGACGACACTGATTTCCCGCTGCGCGACAAGCACAAGGACGCCAAGTGCGAGACCTGTCATAAGGGCGGCGTGAGCGGCCCCAAGGCCACCAAGCTGAAGGTGGACACGACGTGTTACGCCTGTCACCGCAAGAATGATGACGAAAAAGGCCACAAGGGCCGCTATGGCGAGAAATGCGGCACCTGCCACACGGCCAAGGACTGGAAGACCAGCATCTTCAATCACGACAAGGAAACCAAGTACCTGCTCAAGGGCAAGCACAAGGAAACCAAGTGCGATGCCTGCCATTTGCCCGTCAAAGGCAATATCTACAAGAGCAAGCTGGAAGATACCTGTATCGCCTGTCACAAGAAGGACGACAAACACAAGGGCCAACTCGGCAACAAGTGCGAGAGCTGCCACGACGAGAAGAAATGGAAGGAAGCTCCCTTTGATCACAACAAGTCACGTTTCGCGCTGACGGGCAGCCACGCCAAGGTCGAATGCAAAAAATGCCACCTGTCGCCGGCCTTCAAGGACGCGCCACTAAGTTGTAACGGTTGTCACGAGAAGGACGACAAGCACAAGGGCGCCTACGGCAAGAAATGCGAGACTTGCCATGCAACCGGGACGTGGAAATCCTGGGATTTCGATCACTCGACGACACGCTTCCTGCTCGACGGTGGCCATGCCAAGGCAACGTGCAAGGATTGCCACAAGGAAACCAAGACCGGCGTGTACCTCAAGGTGAGCCGAGCCTGCGTTTCGTGTCACATCAGGGATGATGTTCATAACGGCGCATTTGGCAGCCAATGCGAAAGTTGCCACGTCGCCGCCAACTGGAAAAAGGTCAGGCGCTAGCCAAATGCATAATTTGTGTGATAAATTCCCGCACAGTGTTGTTGATTTGTGTCAAAGCGTCGCGCGACTTACGTTTCCGCAGGCTGGATGTGGCACGGAAACAAAAGTGATTAACCGGTTTAACGAGGTACCCCGCCCGTGAAATATCTTGCCCGCCTGCTCCTCGTTGTTCTGGCCGCTGCCGCTGTCCTCTTCGGACAGTGGGGAAGCGCCTTCGCACAGTCGCAAGAAGGTGGGGCGCAGAACCTCAACTTCGATCACATGACAACCGGTTATATCCTCGACACTACGCACCGACTGGTTAATTGCGAGACCTGCCATACCTCTGGCGTTTTCCGCGGCACACCGCGCGTCTGCGCGACCTGCCACGCCGGTCCGGGGGCGAGGGCGCCGGGCAAGCCGTCCACGCATATTCCGACTACTGCAGCCTGTGATTCGTGTCACCGTCCGGGGGCTGCCAATTGGGCCGAGAAGCCGACCGGATTCATCACTGGGGCCTCGGGGCATAGCATTAATCCGCTGCTAGGTGTGACTGCAACGAATTGCCAGACTTGTCACAGCGGCGCATTTGTCGGCGCCAACGCGCTGGCCAAGCCGGCTACGCACATTCAAACGTCGACGGCCTGTAGTACCTGCCATAACACGACGTCGTGGACGCCGGCGACGAATCCGCATGCCGGCGTGCAGCCGGGAACCTGTGCGAACTGCCACAATGGTGTGGCTGCGACAGGAAAGAATATCGATCACGTTCCGACGGCAACAGCCTGCGACACCTGTCACAAGAATTTTACTTCCTTCGCTCCGGCCAGAATGGATCACACGGGGCTGGGTGGCCAGTGTTCGACCTGTCACTCGGGGCGTTTCTCCTCGCAGAATGCGCTGGGCAAGCCGGCGACCCATGTGTCGACAGCGCAGCAGTGCGATACCTGTCACCAGTCAACGACCTCCTGGGCAACTGCGACCTTTGATCACGCCAGCGCGTCGCCGGCGGTGGGTGGTCGCTGTACGGATTGCCACGTGGCTGGCGGATCGGGTCTGAGCAAGCCGGTGAACCATGTGCCGACGTCAGCGATGTGCGACACCTGTCACACCAATTTCACGTCATTCAGCCCGGCGCAGATGAATCATAACGGTACGACTGCTCAGTGTGCGACGTGTCACAATGGCGCCTTCGTCTCGGTCAATGCCCTTGCCAAGTCCGGGCGCCACATTCCGACGGTAGTCGCCTGCGACTCGTGCCATACCAGTGGATTCGTAGCCTGGTCACCGGCCAAGATGAATCACGCCGGTCTTGATGGGCAGTGTTCGAGCTGCCACAGCGGTGGTTACCTGCCGCAAAATGCCCAGACCAAGACGCCGACCCACGTTTCAACTACGGCGCAGTGCGACACCTGTCACGCCTCGACGTCGACCTGGGCGACCGCCACTTTCAATCACGCCAATGCCAGCCCGGCAGCAGCCGGACGCTGTTCGACCTGCCACAATGGGACGAACGCGCTGGGCAAGTCCGTCAACCACATTCCGACGGCCGGGCAGTGCGATAGCTGCCACAACAGCTATACGGCTTTCACGTCGGTCGCCATGAGCCATGCCGGTACGGCTGGCACCTGTATCAGTTGCCACAACGGCAACTTCGTATTTGCCAATGCCCTGGCGAAGACGTCGGTGCACGTCCCGACCAGTGCGCAGTGTGACACCTGCCATACGGGTGGATTCGTGGCCTGGTCGCCAGCAGTGATGAACCACACGGGCCTGAATGGCAAGTGTTCGACTTGTCACGGTGGCGGCTATGTTTCGCAGAATGCCTTTGAAAAGCCGGTTACCCACGTGAGCACTACCGCCCAGTGCGACACCTGTCACAGCAGCACCACGTCGTGGGCCACTGTGGCATACAGTCATGGACCATCGGCGACCGGTACCTGCGACTCTTGCCATGGCGTGACGGCGCTGGGCAAGCCCGCGGTACACATCCCGACGGTAGCAACTGCGGAGAAATGCGGCAGTTGTCACAATAACTACGTTTCCTTCAAGCCGGCCGCAATGAATCACGCTGCGACGGGCGGGGCCGCCTGCGCGACCTGCCACGGCGGCGCCTATGTCTCGCAGAATGCACTGGCCAAGCCGGCGACCCACATCCAGACTACGGCGGCTTGCGAAAGCTGCCACGGAAGTACCAACTTTACGTCCTGGGCCTCAGGTTCGTTCAACCATGCTGCAGCGACACCCTCGGTTCTCGGCCGTTGCGTTGATTGCCACAACGGTGTCAATGCCCAGAGCAAGACTGCGGTGCACGTTCCGACCGCCAGTTCCTGCGAAAACTGTCATGGAACGACCTATACGGCGTTCAAGCCAGCCAAGATGAACCATGCAACAGCGACAGGAGTGGCTTGCGCCACCTGCCATGGCGGAACCTATGTGGGGCAGGGTGCATTCGCCAAGCCGACCAACCATATTCCGACAACTGAAGCTTGTGATACCTGCCACCAGAACAGCAACTTCCTGACCTGGGCGCCGTCCTCGATGAATCACACGGGGCAGACGCAGTGCGCGACCTGTCACGGCGGGGCGTATGTTGCGCAGAATGCCCAGGCCAAGCCGAGCACCCACCAGGCAACGACTGCCCAGTGTTCGGATTGCCACACTTCGACGACCTCGTGGCGTGTAGGTGCGGTGCAGAATCACGCCTTGCTGACGCCGCCCGTGGTCATGGGCGACCATACCTGCAATAACTGTCACAACGGCACGGCAGGCAAGGGTCTCTCCAAGCCAAGCACGCACATTCCGACCACCGGTTTCTGCGATACCTGCCACACCAATTTCAATGCCTTCGCACCGGCCAGCATGAGCCACGCCGGCATCACCAGCGGCTGTACAAGCTGCCATGGCGGGGCGCATGTCTCACTGAATGCGCAGGCCAAGCCGGCCAGCCATCTGCCGACCAGTGGTGGTTGCGAGACCTGTCACGGTGCCTCGAGCTTTACCGCCTTCAAGCCTGCCAGCATGAACCACACCGGCACGGCCGGGGTGTGCTCGACCTGCCATGCCGGTGGTTTCGTGGCACTCAATGCGCTGGCCAAACCGACCAACCATGTCAGCACGACTGCCCAATGCGATACCTGCCATAGTTCGACGACCGTCTGGACGGGTGCGAAATATCCCCATGCAGGCGCTGCCGGACTCTGCTCGACTTGCCATAGCGGTACCGTGCTGGGTGCCGACGTCAAGTCGGGGGCACATGTGGCCACAACGGCGCAGTGCGACACCTGCCACAAGTCGACCACCGCATGGACGAGCGGTGTGACCTATGCCCACGCCGCGAGCGCCGTCGGAACCTGTTCGACCTGCCACAACGGGGTCGCTGCGCTAGGTAAGCCGGTTGGCACGGGCCATATTCCGACATCCGCCCAGTGCGATAGCTGCCACAAGAACTATACGACCTTCAAGCCGGCGATCATGAGCCACGCCGGGACGGCCGGTACCTGTTTCAATTGCCATAACGGTAGTTACCTCGCCATGAATGCTCAGGCGAAGCACGGTACGCACATTGCGACGACCCCGTCGAATCAGTCTTGCGATGCCTGTCACGGCACCGCGACCTGGAAGCCAGCAACAAACTTCCACGTCGGGGTAGTTGCGGGTAGTTGCGCGACATGCCACAACGGTACCAACGCTACGGGCAAGAACCTCACCCACGTTCCGACCACGCTGGCCTGCGATACCTGCCACCGGACGACGGATGCACACTTCGCCCCGGCGCACATGACGCATACGGCGACCATGACGGGACAGTGCTCCAGTTGCCACGGCGGTAGCCATACCGCGGTCAATGCGCTGGCCAAGCCGCTAACGCACGTCACCACCACTGTGCAGTGCGATACCTGTCACAAATCAACGACCGTATGGGCCGGCGCGACCTATCCGCATACGGCAGTTGCCGGCATGTGCTCGAATTGTCACAACGGCAATGTGCTGGGCGCTCTGGGCAAGAACATCGGTCACGTCGCGACAACTGCGCAGTGCGACAGTTGCCACAAATCGACAACGGTTTGGACGGGGGCGAACTATACCCACGCGGCAACGGCGACCGGAACCTGCTCGACCTGTCACAACGGCTTGGCCGCACCTGGCAAGCCGTCGGGAACCGGACATATTCCGACAACGCTTCAATGCGACAACTGCCACAAGAATTACACGGCATTCCGCCCGGCGACCATGAGCCATGCGGGCACCACCGGGACCTGTCTGACCTGCCACAACGGGACCTACACGGGTTTCAATGCGCAAGCCAAGAACGTTGGCCACATCGCCACGACCGATTCCTGCGACACTTGTCACCGCACCACTGCCTGGTTGCCAGCCAGTTTTGTCCACACGGCGTCCCACACGGCCTGTACCAGTTGCCATGGCACGACAGCCACCGGCAAGCCGACGGTTCATATCCCGACCACCCAGATCTGTAGCGCATGCCATCGCGCAGGTGGTGCCTGGATGCCCTTGCTCACGCCCTACGCCCACACGGGGGTCGTGGCCGGTACGTGTACGACCTGTCACGTGAGCACTTTCCCAGGGATGGATTACAAGCCGCTGGCCAACCACGTGCCGACGACGGCGAGCTGCGATGCCTGCCACCTCAAGACCAGCTGGACGACACTTACGGCCTTCAGCCACGTTGGTGCGGTCAACTGCGAAACCTGTCACACGGGAACGTTTGTCGGGGTTCGTGGCAAGCATACGACCCACATTCCGACGACACTGGCCGGGTTGCCGGGCAATCGCTGTTCCCTGTGCCACGTCGGTACCACTTCATTTACGACAGTCTCCAAGATGAACCATGGCACGATCCAGACTGGATGCAGATCCTGTCACGCCAGCCCGGCGGTCTACGACGTGGGCGGAGCCGAGCTGATCAGGCTGGGTAGCCATGAAGGCTCGAAGGCGGCTGACGACTGCTCGAAGAGCGGCTGTCATAGGCCCCTGGGGAGCAAGGGGACACCCTACTCCAAGTGGGATTGATGGTTTAAGCGATTAGCTTGGAAAGGGCGCCAACACAATGAATCAAGGGGTTGGCGCCTTTTTTTGAGAGATTGGTATAATATTCTAGGCGGCGGAACAAATCGGTTCCCGGGGGAGCTATCCCGAGATTGATGCAGGATTTGTTCTTTCTCTGGCTACCGTAGATCGTACCGGTCTATTGGCAAGCTCATTACCGGTTGGTCCTGATACAGAAAGTAGAAATGGCTGGGCAACTCTCTATGAATGCCGTGATTTTGGCAACGGTGGCGAAATTCGCTCGTTTTGTACTGGCGTTTTCTCTTCTGGCGAGCGCCAATGCCTTTGCGGCCATTATCGACAACATCGATATCGCCCGTGTTGGTGATCAGGCCGAGATCACGGTGCGTTTTACGACCGAAATCCAGTACACACGCCATACACCCGGTGACGAGGGTAAGTTCCTGCGCGTTTTCTTCCGCATTACCAAGCCCGGGTTTTCGGAAAGCGAGTTGATGCAGGAAGTTCGCCGCTCGCCCAAAACCGACCTGCTGCCTCCATTTACCGTCGCTTATCCGGAACTGGTGAATGGCATGCTGATCACCTTTGCCAAACCGACGAAATATATTGTCCGTGGTGGCGACGACAGTAAAAGCATCGTTGTCCTCGTGCCCTTGCCACCCGGCAAGGACACTGTAGCAAACAAGAAAAAAGATAAGGGTGCAGTTGCTGCCTCGCCAGTTGCCATCGTTCCTCCGGCTGTGAAGTCTGTTGCGGCTGATGCGCCGGCCGGTGCCGTAGCAGCTACCACGCAGATTCCGGATGCCGAGAAGCCCGAAGCCGCACCGATCATGACGGCGGAAAAAGTCGAGGAAATGGCCCATGCCTACCTGCTCGACGGGAAAGAGGCTTTCGACAAGGGTGACTACCCGAAAGCCGTCAATCGCATGAATCGCATCCTGAGCCTTCCCCAAAACCAGCAGAGCATGGCAGCCCAGGCTCTGGTTGGCGAGGCGCGCGAGAAAAACGGCGAAATCGCCAAGGCACGTGCTGAGTACGAGCTTTACTTGAAGCTTTATCCCAATGCCGCCGATGTGCCAAGGATCAAGCAGCGCATGGCGGCGTTGCCGGCTGTCGATACGGTTCGGCGTCCGGCGGCACGCGTCGTGCGTGATGACAGGCCGGCCGAATGGACAGTCAATGCCGGGGTGTCTTCATATTTCTTTGGTGGCCAGTCGAAGCAGGATGACGGGCCGATGAAGCGCGATCAGGAATCCCTGGTCTCCTCCGTCAATCTGAGTGCTCGCTTGCGTGACTCGGTGACCGATACGCGTTTCGTCTTCCGCGATACCGACAGCCAGAACTTCATGCGGCCCAGCCGGAACTACAATCGCGTCTATTCCGCTTATGCGGAGCGTACCGATCGCGAAGTTGGCTATTTTGTCCGCGTCGGCCGGCAGAATCCCAATGGCGCCGGTGTGCTCGAGCGCTTTGACGGTATTACTGGCAGCTATAACCTGAACCCCGACTGGAAGGTGGGCGCAGTGTACGGTGAAGCAGTTGAATTCGGCTCGCCGTTCCAGAAGAAGTTTTATGGCGGCAACATCGAACTGGCGCCGCAGGTCGGACGACCGGGGGCCAGCCTGTACGGCATTGAGCAGAATATCGATGGCATCCTGAATCGTCGTGCCGTTGGCTCGGAGTTCCGCTATTTTGACGGACAGATCAGTGGTTTTGGCATGCTCGATTACGATGTGCTCTACAAGGGGCTCAACATCGGCATGGCGCAGGCCAACTATCTGGACAAATGGGGCAATAACTACTTTATGTCCTATGACTACCGTCAGAGCCCGACTTACAGTTTGACCAATGCACTGTCCACTGCAGGTTATTCGACGGTTACCGATATGGTCAGCAACGTGGGTATCACTCAGGCCAGGCAATTGGTTTCCGAATCCACCGCACTCTCCACCATGTTTGCGACGGGCGTGACAATTCCGATGGGTGAGCGCTGGCAGTTCGGTGTCGATTACCGGATGTCGGAAATTTCAGGCACCAACGCAACCATCCCGCTCGCCCAGATGTGTAAGGAATTGCAGGATGACGCAAACCCGAACGATCCGCTTTGCGTCGATGGACCGCGCGGTACGCTCCGGATTTCCGAGATGGGCATTTGCCAGGTCGACAGTTATGACCTCGTGACACGTACCTGTCGCGCCACTTCCGATGCTTCCGGTCGCACCAACATGTATTCCGCCCAGGCCATCGGCACCAACCTGTTCGTGCCGAATGGGGTAGGCGTGGCTTATCTTGGCTACATTGCCGGCCCGAACTACACCGGCCAGAACCTCGGCCTGAGCTATATCTATCCGTTCATTGAGAACTGGCGCCTGGAAAGCAATGCACGCTATTACACGCAGAAAAGCGATAGCGGCCAGAACATGACTCAGTTCTCGCCGAGCATGAAGCTGGTGCACCAGTGGGGTACCAGTCTTTCCCTCGAAGGTGAAGTCGGCTACAGCGAATCCAAAAATACCGGGACGACTGAAAGCAAGAACCGGCGTGAATACCTCTACCTCGGTATCCGCTGGGACTATCGCTAGTCCTCATCGATCACTCAGCCCCTCGGCTTGAACTTCTGGCAACTTCCGGGTTGCCAGATTCATTTTTACCCCCAACTTCAATCTAATAATTCGGTGAACCCAACATGACTTTTGTTTACATCGTTTTGGCCAGTATTGCGCTTTCCCTGCTTGTCTTGTGGGGACTCGGCAAGTACGCGGCGAATAAATCGACGGCGGTCGCCAAAGTGGACGTTGCTGCGGCGCTGCGTGAATTGCTGCTGGCCAAGGCCGAAGGACGTATCGATCAGGCCGAGTTTGATCGCCAGCAGGCCGCCCTGCATGCGGCACTCCTTGATCCTGCTCAGGTACAGTCATCCGTTCCGGCCTTTGCCCTTGCTGGCAAGAAGCTGGGCTTGATCGCCGGTGGCGTCGTTGTTGCCATTGCCGTGGTCGCCATCTGGATGTCCTCGCCCACGGGCGATGCGCCGAAGACGGCGGCGATCACTGATCCGGGCGCCATGCCGGGGGCGCCGCACGCGCAGCCGGGGCAGCAGGCCAATAGCGGCGGCGATCTCGGTACGGTCGTCAAGAAGCTCGCCGACAAGATGGAGAAGGATCCGAGTAACGGCGAAGGCTGGTTGCTGCTCGCCAAGACCTACAGCGAACTGCGTCGCCACGCCGAAGCTGATGCGGCCTATACCAAGGCTTCTGCACTCGTCACCATGGATGCCCAGACGCTGGCCGACTGGGCCGATGCCCACGTGATGACCAAGGATCGCAAATGGGATGACGAAGGTCGCAAGATCGTCAAGCGTGCCGTCGCCGCCGATGCCAAGAACGTCAAGGCGCTGGCCCTGGCCGGCAGCGAGGCGTTTGACCGCGCCGACTACAAGGCCGCCATCGATTTCTGGAAACGCATGAAGGCTGTTGCCGCCGCAGATTCGATGGATGCCAAGCTGGCCGATGCCAATATCGCCGAAGCCAATGCCATGCTGACTGGCAAGAAGCCTGCCGCCAATGCGGAACCGGCAGCGGCCAAGGCCCAGCCGGCGGTCGGTCTTGGTGCTGTGGCTGGCGTCATTACGCTGAGCCCGAAACTGAAGGGCAAGGTCTCGGCGAACGATACCGTCTTCGTCGTTGCCAAGGCCCCGGACGGTAGCGGAGCCCCTCTGGCCGTCGGACGTTACAAGGGCGCGGATTTCCCGATTGAATTCCGCCTCGATGACAGCTCCGCCATCATGCCGAACCGCACGATTTCGCAATTCTCGGAAGTGCTCGTTTCGGCCAAGATTTCCAAGAGCGGCAGCGCCGAACCGAGCAAGGGCGACATCATGGCCGCGCCGGTCAAGGCCAAGCTGGGTAATACGACGCTGGTCGTGGAGTTGAATTCGGAACGCTGAATTGGGTTTGATTAGTCGCTGGCAACTTGCGACTAAGCCGGCAGGTGCCCCGTAAACAAGGGCGCCCGCCCGGTGGCCAGATAGTTCTTGCAGAGTTCGACGTAATCCCTAGTGCTTTTCGGCATCGCCGTCCGGGCGCGGGAAATGTAGAAAATCAGGTCGCGGCCCTGACGGATCAATTGCAGGCCGTCAGAGAGGTTGTAGGTGAACGGGGCGCTATAGACGCCCGGTCCGTTGACTACGGTGAGGCTGGCGAGGCGCTCGCCAGCCGTGACCATGCCGGCCCATACATCGAATATGTCGCTGTCGGTGCGCAGGGTTTCGGTCTTGATCTTGGCGGCAATCGCCAGGTCGCGCACCGGTCCTTCAATGTCGGAAAAAGCCGGGATGCCGCTGAAATTGTCGATCATGGCCTGGGAAATGAGGTCGATGTCGCGCAGGACCTGACCGATCTTGATATACCGGCTCTCGTAGAAATCCTCGAGCGGGATCGAGAAGGCGCGGAAGGGCTCGCCCCACAACTCGTCGATACCTTCTTCGCCACTGCGGTGCATGACGCAGCGGCCGAGTTCCATGGCGTCGAGCAGGCATTTTCCGCATTCGCGCATGAGCGGGTTATCGCTCAGGATTTCGATGCCGCAGGCCTGTAGCTCAACCAGTTTGCGGAAAATATCGGCCGCCCGGTTGAACAGGGCACCGGCCAGCATGGCGCCCTTGACGCGTTTGCGGGCCGGGTCGGTTTCGCTCTCGTACGTGGTGCGTGCTTCGTGCAGACGGGTGCCGGGAATGTTCAGGCCGTGTTCGGTGTGGTTGAACAGGCGGCGCGTCAGGGCCTCGATGAGTTTTTTCTTGGCTTCCAGCGAATCGGCGGGAACCGGGTAGGTCTTGATCCAGTAACCATCGTAGAAGACGCGCTCGAGGCCATCAATGATACGGCGCGTGCCTTCGGGCGGGTTGTCGGTGGCGCTGGTGGCTTTTGCCAGTTGGTACTCAGTGGTCATGGTTCTCTGCAGGAATGCCTCGGCAGGAATCGGCCGAAGGACGCTGACGGATCATAATCCGATAATCAGCGGACCGGGAATTGTATCGTGACCATTAGGCCTTTAGGCATATTCGATGTGTCCAGCTTGAGCATGGCGCCGTGCAGTTCGGCAATGCGCGCCACAATCGCCAGACCCAGGCCGCTGCCCGGCTGGTTGCCCTGGTTCAGGCGGTGAAAGCGGCGCAGCACGGATTCACGCTCTTCGGGCGGGATGCCGGGGCCGCTGTCGCTGACTGACAGCGTGACCTGAGCATCGTTTCTGGCGATGTTAACCCGCACCTGACCCGCATCCGGGGTGTAGCGAACGGCATTGTCCACCAGGTTGCGGATCAGCACGCCCAGCCATTCGGCTTGTCCGGTGACCTGGCAGCCGGGGCTGGTGGTCAGGTCGAAATCGATATTCTTGGCCAGGATCTGCGGGCCAAGATCGGCACAGACTTCTTCGGCCAGTTCCGGGAGATCGACGCTTTGCGGGTTGGGCAGGCCGGATTCCGGATCGAGGCGGGCCAGATGCAGCATCTGGTCTACAAGGTGGGCAGCACGCGTCAGGCCGCTTTGCAACTGGCTCATCGAGCGGTCGCGTTCGTCGCTGTCGCGGGCGCGCTGGGCAACCTGCAACTGGGCTTGCAAGGCGGCCAGCGGAGTGCGCAGTTCGTGTGCGGCATCGGCCGTGAACCGGCGTTCCGCTTCAAGCGTGTGTTCGACCCGCTGGAAGAGACCGTTGAGGGCTTCGAGCAGGGTGCGGATTTCCTCGGGTGCGGTCGCCGGTTGGACAGGCTGCAATTGCTGCGGATCGCGGCTGGCAATCTGGCGGGCGATACCGTCGAGCGGGGCAAAGCCCTGGCGAGTAGCGAGCCAGACCCAGAGACCGATCAGGGGCAGGCCGAAAAGGGCGGGCAGGAGCAGGCGCCAGGCAATGTGGCCGATCAGTTCGTCGCGGATGTGGTGATTCTCGCTGACCTGGACCTGTAGGCTGCGTTCCTCGTTCCACTGGCTGAAATGGCGCCAGTGACCATCGTCATTGTGTGTTTCGGAAAAACCACTGGATGTCGTCAACGGGGCTTCCGGGGCATTTTTCGAGCGCATGAGCAGGCGGCCATCGCCGCGCCAGATCTGGAAACGCAGGCGGCGCTGGTATTTGTGCGTGGCTTCGCCGAGATCTTCGATGTCGTCGCCTTCATCATGGCTGGCCAGGGCGAGCAGGGTCTGGGCGGCCTGGCTGAGTTGGGCGTCGAAGAGTTCGTCGACCTCGTGGTGGGCGTCGATGTAACTGAAAACCATGGTCACCAGCCAGGCCGCGGCAACGCCGCCAAGCAGCAGGCCGAGCAGGCGATGGCGCAGGGAGAACCAGAAAGTAGCCGGCGCCGGGCTCATTTCGGGATGGTATAGCCGACACCGCGCAAGGTGCGAATGAGGTCGCCACCCAGTTTCTTGCGCAAGTGGTGAATGTGTACTTCGAGGGCATTGCTGTCCGGTTCGTCGCGCCAGCCGTAGACCGATTGCTCGAGCTGGGTGCGGGTCAGGACGCGGCCTGAGTTTTCGAGGAGCATCTGGAGTAGCGAAAACTCGCGGCTGGACAGTTCGATTTCCACATTGGCCAGGGTTACCCGGTGTGCCGCCAGGTCCACGCTCAATTCGCCCCGGGTCAGCAAGGGTGCGGCCCGGCCGGCGCTGCGCCGGGTCAGGGCGCGGATGCGGGCACTCAGTTCGTCGAGGTCTATGGGCTTGACGAGGTAGTCGTCAGCCCCGGCATCGAGGCCG
>CAIYYE010000202.1 GCA_903930395.1 uncultured beta proteobacterium | reverse complement strand
GGCCGGAGCCACGATCACTCATCATTACAACATCGGAGACTGAAATGAACTTTCGCATGACATCCATCGCCGTCGCTGTCGGCCTGTGCGCAGCCACTGCCGCCGTGGCTCAGCAGGCTGAGCCGGCCAAACCCACCACGGCCGATGCCAAAGGCCAGTTGCCCCCGGTCCTGGTGACCGCTCAGTTCCGCAAGGAAAGTCTGCAGAACTCTGCTGTTGCCATCAGCGTGATCGGCGGCGATGACCTCGGCGAGCGCGGCATCTCCAGCGCCAAGGACCTGATCAATGCAGTGCCCGGCATCGCGATCACTTCGTCGACACCGAATTCGAACCTGAGCTTGCGCGGCGTCGGCAGCGGCGGTGGCAATGCCTATGCCGACCCGACGGTGGCCTTCAACCTCAGCGGCGTCAACGTGGCGCGCCAGTTCACTACCGTCTCGAGCTTGTACGACCTGGCCCGCGTCGAAGTGCTGAAGGGCCCGCAGGGCACTCTGTACGGCCGCAATGCCACGGTCGGCGCGATGAATGTCATCCCGAACCAGCCGACCTTCAAAACCGAAGCCAGCATGGGCGTGGACATCGGCAGCTACAACACCTTCAACACCACCGGCATGCTCAACACCGCCTTGAGCGACAACCTGGCGGTGCGTTTTGCCTTCAAGACTGACAAGCATGACGGCTATTTGAGCAATGGCCAGAATGATGCCGACAATCAGGCCGCACGCTTCAGCGTTCTGGCCAAGCCGAGCAGCGATCTGACGGTGCTGTTCTCGATGGACTATTTCCATATGGGCGGCAAGGGCCCGGGCAGCGTTTTCCAATACGCCGATGGCGTCAACCAGTGGCAGGTCGCTGGCAACCCCTGGTTTGCCTATTCACCTGCGGGCTGCGCCAATGCCTTGCTCTGCCCGACCGTGGGTAACTCGGTCACCAACACAGGTCAGATGTTGCCTACTGTCGCCGCTCAGTCAGTGGTCGGAACCGATGCCTATGTGAACAACCGGCAACTCGTAACCAAGCTCGAAGTCACCAAGGATCTCGGTTTTGCCACGCTGACGGTGCTGCCGGCGATGGTAAAAAGCAAGATCGATTTCAATGCCTATGGCCAGGGTTTCAGGCAAGTGGTGCGCAACGATGTGGACCAATATTCAATTGAAGCCAGGCTGGCGTCGAACAGCAATAAACCGCTGAAATGGCTGATCGGTGCATTTGCATTCAGCGAAAGCCAGAACAGCAGCGGCAAGTTCCTAGAAGCCAAGGGTTATCAGGAAATCGCCAATCCACATCTGGATGACAAGAGCAGCTCGTTGTTCGGCCAGGCGACTTATTCGGTCAGCGACAAGCTGCGCGCCACTGGCGGCCTGCGCTACACCAATGAAACCAAGAGCCAGGACGGCTTTACCGTTCTCGACGGCTTTGTCTGCAATGCCGCTGCATTCGCCGGTGGTGGCAAGGTAGTCGAAGTCAATCCGGAGCAGCCAGCTGGCGGCTGCTCGGTACCCAATGGCGGCACCACCACCTTCAACAGCACCGACT
>CAIYYE010000201.1 GCA_903930395.1 uncultured beta proteobacterium | reverse complement strand
GTCCTTCGTTCGCGATAGAGAATGGGCAGTACTTCAGGCAAAGAAGCGGCTCTTAGCCTTGGTCGGGATGTCCATGCCGGTGACGTGGGCGCGCTCGAGCAATTCCCAGTAGTAACGGTAGGATGCCCGGTCATGCAGCTTGCCGTCGTGCTGGATCGGTCCCCAATCCTTGTCCTGGGCGGCGATCAGAATCTCGGCAGCGGCCTGGACTTCGGAAAAGTCGGGACGCATGGCTTCGACGATAGGCACGATCTGGTTGGGGTGGATGCTCCACATGCGCAGATAGCCGAATTCCGTGCGCGCCCGCCGGGCGTCGTTGCGAATATATTCAATGTCCTTGAGTTCGGTGGTGACGTTATGCGATGGCACGACGCCGCAGGCCAATGCGGCGGCGCTGATCTCGCACTTGGCGCGGGCGACCAGCGGATGATCGAACTGGCCGGGGCTTTTCATGGCGCTACCGGGGATGGCGCCGTGGTGGCCGGAAACAAAATCCATGAGGCCGAAATCGAGGCTTTCGACGCCGGGCAGGGCGGCGATTTCCCAGACTTCACGCAAGGCGCCGTGGGTCTCGATGAGGACGTGAACGGGAATCCGCCGCTCGATACCGAAATGCTGCTCGATGTCGCGCAAGGCTTCGATCTGCACCTGCACATCGCCGGCGCTGCACGGCTTGGGCAGGGTGATGAAGGGCAGCCGGCGGCCGGCGATGCCGACCAGAATTTCCATATCCTTGCGCCAGTGCGGATGCGTCACGTCATGGACGCGGGCGCCGACCCGGTGGTAGCGGTTGTCGTCGCTCATGATGATGCCCGCCGCCATTTCTGCATGCTCGCGTTCTGCCCCGGCATGGGCGCCGTCTTCGCAGTCACAGGTAATGTCGAAAATCGGCCCGAGTTCGTTCTGCAACTGCAGCGCCTTCTTCATCAGCTTTTCCGAGCCGGCGTAATGGTCGACGGCAGGCAGGACGGGGAAGGGCTGTTCGCCGGCAAAGAGGACGGTTTTGGGGTGGCGCATGATTTTCATTCAGCAAAAGAAAAAGGCCGCGACATTTTATCGCGGCCTTTCGGTGAAGCTAAGAACTAATGCTGGATTACAGCATGTCCTTGACGGCTTCGGCTTCGTCGGTCAGTTCCTTGAGCGTGAAGTTGATCTTCTCGCGGCTGTACTCGTCGATTTCCAGACCCTGGATAATCTTGAAGGAACCACCCTTGCACTCGCACGGGAAGCCGAACACGATGCCAGCCGGGATGCCGTAGGAGCCGTCGGACGGCACACCCAGGGTAACCCACTCGTCGGAACCGAGCACCCAGTCACGGATGTGATCGATGGCGGCGTTGGCGGCGGAGGCAGCCGACGACAGACCACGGGCTTCGATGATGGCGGCGCCACGCTTGCCAACGGTCGGCAGGAAGACGTCGTTGTTCCAGGCGTGATCGTTGATCAGTGCCTTGACATTGTCGCCATTGGATTCGCAGTTGCGGTAATCAGCGTACATGGTTGGGGAGTGGTTGCCCCAAACGACCAGCTTCTTGAAAGAAGAAACCGGACGGCCAGCTTTCTCAGCCAACTGTGACAATGCACGGTTGTGGTCAAGACGCAGCATGCCATGGTAGTTGTTCGGGTTGGTGCGGCCGACTTTCTTGGCAGCAGCAGCAGCAATGTAGGCATTGGTGTTGCAAGGATTGCCAACGACCAGAACCTTGACGTTTTCATTTGCATTTTCAGCAATGGCCTTGCCTTGAACCGTGAAGATGGCGCCATTGGCGGTCAGCAGGTCGGCACGTTCCATACCCTTGGTGCGCGGACGGGCGCCAACCAACAAGCAGACGTCAGCGTCCTTGAAGGCAACATTTGGGTCATCGGTGGCGACCATGCCGGCGAGCAGCGGG
>CAIYYE010000200.1 GCA_903930395.1 uncultured beta proteobacterium | reverse complement strand
CGCTGCATTGGTGAGCGGCAACGCCCGGTCGGCCGACGAGGATGCCTATTTCAGCGAATTGCCGATTGTCGCCTCGGTCAGTCGCTTGCCGCAGCGCTTGGCCGATGCGCCGACTTCGGTGACGGTGCTTGACCGCGAGATGATCAAGGCCTCCGGTGCCCGTGACCTCAACGATGTTTTCCGCCTGGTGCCCGGTTTCCAGACTTATCCGAACAACACCGAATCGGCTCGGGCCACCTACCACGGCATGGGCGATGGCGACTATTCGTCGCGAGTGCAGGTGCTGATCGATGGGCGCTCGATGTATTCGCCGCTGTTCGGCGGTGGGGTCAATTGGGCCACCCTGCCGGTGGCTCTGGAAGATATCGAACGCATCGAAGTGGTGCGCGGGACCAATGCGGTTTCCTATGGCAGCAATGCCTTTCTCGGCGTCATCAACATCATTACGGTGGACCCGGCCCTGGTCCGCGGAACTTCCGTATCGACAAGTTACGGGAATCAGAATGTTCGCGATTACGTGTTCAGGAGCGGCGGCAGGATAGGAGAGGTCGGTGACTTCCGCTTCACCTACAAGCAGCAGAATGATGATGGTTTGACCGACCGCTATGACTGGGTGGATTCGTATCTGTCTCGCTTGGTCGATTTTCGCGCCGATTTCGCGTTGAGCGAAAGGGATAGCCTCCAATTGAGCCTGGGGCAAGCCGATGGCGTGGCTCAGAGTGGTCGTCAGAAGCTGAACAGCGGCGTGTGGGAGCGCAATCCGGAAAATCCGCTACGTGAAATGCGGCAGTCGGATACCTATGCACAGCTTGTCTGGCGGCGGATATTTTCGCCGGATTCGGATTTGCAGTTTCGTTATTCGTATGTGCTTGATCGCTCGGATGATGCTTTCACGTATTCGGGAGTTCGCATCAATCAGTCCGGTGATGAAGGGGTGCGACACGAACTCGAAGTGCAGCACAGCCTGAAACCGACTGATGCGGTGCGTATTGCCTGGGGCGGTGGTTGGCGTGAGGATGCCATGCGCTCCGACTGGTCTTTGCCTGGAATGGGCGACGTCCATCGCAGTGTCGGGCGTCTCTTTGGCAATGTTGAGTGGAAACCGGCTTCATGGTTTACCGGCAATGCAGGCTTGGCGGTTGAAGATGATTCATTTTCCGGCCTGCATCTGGCGCCACGGATCAGTACCAATTTTCATCTGAATGCCGAGAACACGATTCGCTTTGGCTATTCACGTGCCTATCACACCGGCAGCACGCTTGATTATCGCGGCCAGCAAAAATTCAACACCGGTTCTTTCACCGTTTCTTATTTCAGCGCACGCCCCGATTTAATGGCGGCAGAAACCCTCGATACGTTCGAAATCGGTTATTTGGGGGACTGGCGAGACTGGCGGGCCAGTCTCGATGTCCGATTGTTCAATGAGCGCATCCGAAATCGCTTGTACAGGATCGACATGGATGCGCGGACCAATTTAATCGGCAGTTTGATTGGCTTGACGACCGTGCCGATCCAGGACGTCGAAATTCAGGGCCTGGAATATCAGTTCAAGTGGCAGCCTTTTGATGCGACACGCTTGGTCTTCACGCAGACCCTGGCCAATATCTCCAGTCAGTACCTGTCGTCTGCGCTAGCCTTGAGCAATTCCTCGCTGACCACCAACAAGGCAGTGCAGATACAGGAATTGACTGATCGCTCGATGCCCACATGCTCGACTGCGGCGATGTTGATGCAAAAACTGCCATTTGGTCTTGAGTTTTCAACGGCCGCTTATTGGCAGGAATCCATGAAGTGGAGCACCAACAGCGTTGCGTTGCGCTACCAGCGCGTCGACATGCGCCTTGGCTATCCATTCCGCTCTGCTGGTTTGGCAGGCGAGATTGCATTCACAGTGCAAAGTCTGAATGGCGCACATAACGAGTACAAATGGCCAAATCCCGACGATACGACGCCCAATGGCCGCATCGTCGAGCGTCGCCAATGGGTCAGCCTGCGTCTCGATTTTTGATCGGTTCGTCGCGCCAGGCTGATCGCATGACGGCACCCTCCAGCCAGACATCGAAGGGTTCGCTGGGGGCGATGGCCTTGCCCTCCGCAAAATTGACGCCCAGGCTGCGCAGTTGTTCCAGCATGTCGAGATCGTCAACGCCGTCGGCGATGGTTTCGATCTTCTGATCCGCAGTGATTTCCTGAACGGCACGCAAAAGCGCGGTCGATGCCCGATTGCCGCCCAGTTCTCGGGTCAGGCTGCGGCTGAGTTTGACGTAGCTGGGCGTGATGGTGCGCAAGTGGGTGAATGAGGACAGTCCGCCACCGAAGTCATCGAGCCCGATCTGGCAGCCCAGGGCGCGCATCTGGCTGGAAAACTCCATGGCATGGCTGGTCAGCAGGGTCAGGGTGTCTTCGGAAAAGATGAAGCACAACTGATTGCCCGGCAAGTTTCGGCGGTTCAGGCAGTGGCTGATGAAGTCGATGGTGGCGCGGTTGCCGATGGAGGCGCGCGACAGCGGAACGAGGCAATGCAGTTGTTTTTGCTTCTGTCGGGCGCGCGACAGTGCGGCGATGGCCGTTTCGATGAGATGCTGGTCTATGGCCGGCGCCAGGTCGTAACGTTCCGCTGCGTCGCTCAGGGCGGCCAGGGCAACGGTTGGTTGGCCGGGCTCGTTGAGGCGTGCCGTCAGTTCGACCAGGTGCCTGTCCGTGCCGTGCTGCAGAGGACGCAGCGGCAAGGCTTCAACCAGCAGCCTGTTTTCGGCCAGGGCATTGGCGATGCGACTGGCCCAGTTGCTGCTGTTCTGAATGTGGTCCGGGTTGTGCTCGATCTGCAGTTCGCAGACACGGTTGCGGCCACTTTCCTTGGCGCGATGGCAAGCGGCATCGCCCGCTGCGAGTACCTCGTTGATGTGGCGAACCTTGCGGTTGACCGTCGTCAGGCCGACGCTGGCGCCGAGCGCAAAGACCTTGTCCTGCCAGATAAACCGATAGGCTGCGGCGAGGTCACAGATGTCCTCGCCAACCTGGCTGGCGCGTCGGCCGCTGCAATTAGGCAGGATGATGCTGAATTCGTCGCCGCCCAGGCGGGCCAATGTGTCTTCCTCGCGCAGACGCCCCTGGAAAAGCAGCGCCATCTGGCGCAGCAATTCATCGCCGGCGAGATAGCCACAGGTATCGTTGACCTGCTTGAAGCGGTCGAGGTCAACAAAAAGTACGGTGAATTCTTCGCCACCGGCATGGACACTGGCCAGTGCTTTCTCGAGGCGGTGTTCGAACTCGCGCCGGTTGAACAGGCCGGTCAGTGCATCGTGGCGGGCCTGGAAAGCGAGTTGGACCGTCGCTTCCTCGATGCGTGACTGCATCGAAAAATGGACTTCTTCGATATGCGCTGCCATTTCGTTGAAACCATTTTCGAGGACGCCGATTTCGCCGCTTGATGTGGCCGGAACACGCGTATTCAGGCGTCCCGAGGACATGCCATGAATCGCCTGGACGAGGCGCATCACCGGCCGGGCGAGGTTGTCGGCCATGGCGATGGCAAGGGCGGCCAGGATGAGGAGTCCCGACAAAACGATCATTAGCCCGCGCAGCATCAACTGGCGCTGCTTGTTGGCCAGTTCGGTCTTGTCGAACTCGACAAAGACGTGGCCGATGGTCTCGGTGGACAGCGGCTTGCTTTTGTCGAGCGGTTCGAACAACGCATCGGATTCACTGATCGAGCGTTTGACCGGTGCGCCAAAAGCCACCCAGTGCTCGGTTTCGCCGACCTGGACGGGTTCGTTCAGGATGCGCCTGAGGTCATTGGCGGCCAGCGAGACGTGACCGCTGACGGCGATGGTGCGGCCTTTCTGGTTGACGATGACGGTGGCCTTGACCCCCGACTCCTGGACTGTTGCCAGCGCCAGACCGTGCAGGTTTTCAAACTGCCCTGCAATGATGCCGTATTCGCTGATCGGCGCCAGGTAGCGGACAGTGGCCAGCCCCTTGGTGCGGAGTTCCCCTTCCAGGGTACGGATACCGCTGTAGGTGAAGTACACCACCAGGGCGATGGCGATCAGCGTACTGGGCAGCAGCGTGAGAAGGAGCAGACGATGGCGCAGGGTCAGGCGGTTCATCGCGCCTCCCTGTCGCTCATCATGGCGCGCCTGAGGTTTGCCTCGTCGGGGATCTTCAGGCCCAGCGACTGTGCGACATTGCTGTTGATGGCGATGGCAAACCGGCTGGGACCGCTCGGCGCGGGCAGGTTGGTGCCGTGAGCGATGATCAGATCAGTCGTCTGGCGGGCGATCTGGGCCGGGCTAGTGTATAGCGCCGCGAGCGCGCCGGCATTGACGAATGCGGGCGAGTAGCCGATGACCGGTCGCTGGTAACGGAAGCTGGTAATCAGGATCGGCTTGATATTGTTTCGATGGTAAATCGAACTGTCGGGAACGGCGACCAGAACATTGACCCGGCTGAGCAAGGCATTCAATGACGGCAGGAGGCTGGCTTCGGTATCGCTGTCTTCGCTGTCCAGTACAAGACCGGCACTGCTGAAAGCCTGGCG
>CAIYYE010000199.1 GCA_903930395.1 uncultured beta proteobacterium | reverse complement strand
GCACTTGTGCGCAACAGAAGCGCCCTAGCTTGGCAACGGATAGAGTTCAGACCTGACGTTTACGATCGGCGCTCAGCTTACGAAAATTTTTCGCTGCATGAACGCCTAGAACGTAAGCGTTTTCTGGACGGCACCTTCCCAGTTTTCGGCTGACCTGCGACTCCGGATCTGACGGAATTGGCGCGGGAGTTTCGCGATGGCGACGACGGTGGAGTTTCTCAGGGACTACGGGGTGGAGATACGGGCCAATGGCCAGAAGCGGTGGCCTGACGAGGTCAAGGCGCAGATCGTTGAAGAAAGCTTGAAGCCCGGGGTGACGATAAACGCGGTTGCGGCGCGGTATGGGCTTCGGGCGAACCATTTGTCGGAATGGCGTGGCCGGGCACGTGATGGGAGGTTGGTTTTGCCTGCGATGAGGGACGGTGGCCTTCTATTCGCGCCGCTTGTGCTGGCGGAGAGGAATGTGCCCCCTGTGCCGGTGCGTTCAGATCAGCCGAGCAAATCAGAAGCGCAGATCTTGGGACCAATCGAGATTGCGGTCGGGCAAGTGACGATCCGGCTGGATAGTGCCACGACAGCCACAAGAGTTGCCGAAATTGTGCGGGCGATCGGGCCCTCGTCATGATGTTCCCCTCGAACCGGGTCCGGGTTCTGGTCTCGACGCAGCCTGTGGACTTCAGGAAAGGCCATGACGGGTTGGCGGCAATTGTGTCGTCTGTGCTGCGCAAGGATCCGTTCACTGGCACGGTCTTTGTGTTCCGCTCTCGCCGGGCTGACAGGCTGAAACTGCTTTACTGGGACGGCACCGGTCTGGTGACGGCCTACAAGCGCCTGGAGGAGGCGACGTTCACCTGGCCCACCATCAAGGACGGGGTGATGGCGCTGAACCATGCACAGTTCGAGGCGCTGTTTGCAGGGCTCGACTGGCGCAAAGTCAAGGCATTGGAGACCCGCCCACCGGCTGCGGCAGAGTGAATCAACCGCTTGGTTTTGCGTGTTTTTATTGGAGCTTTGTGGTAGCTCTTGCCCATGCAAACCGCACCTGTCATCGACCTTTCCACTATCCCTTCCGCGCAACGCGCGGCGGTTCTGGCCTTGATGGAAACGGTGGCTGCGCTGACGGAAATCACCCGGCGGCAGGAGCATCTGATCGCCGAGTTGAACCACGCCCTGCATGGCAAGCGGTCTGAAAAGCTGTCTGAGGATGAACGGCAACTGGCATTCGAGGACCTGTCTATCGCGCTGGCCGAGGTTGAGGCAGAGAAGGAAACTCGTGCCGCCAAAGCAGGTGACGGGGCGAGCAAGCCCACGCCGAAGCGCACCATCGGCAACCTGCCAGCCGTGCTGCCGCGCATCGAACAGGTCATTGAGCCCGCCAGCCTGATCTGCCCCTGTGGGTGCGGCATCATGCACAAGATCGGCGAAGACCGCACGGAGCGGCTGGACATCGTGCCGGCCCAGCTGCGCGTCATCGTGACCGTGCGCCCAAAGTATGCCTGCCGTACCTGCACTGACGGGGTGACCCAAGCCCCAGCACCCAGCCATCTGATCGTGGGCGGCCTGCCGACAGAAGCGACCCTCGCCCACGTCCTGGTCAGCAAGTATGCCGATCACCTGCCATTGTATCGCCAGAGCCAGATTCTGGCGCGTGCGGGCCTCGACCTGCACCGTGCCGTGCTGGCGGACTGGGTCGGCAAGGCCGCGTTCCATCTGAAACCCATCGTCGATCGGCTGGCCGAGCATCTGAAGCGTTCATCCAAGCTGTTCATGGACGAAACCACCGCCCCGGTGCTGGACCCAGGGCGCGGGACGACCAAAACCGGATACCTCTGGGCGCTGGCCCGCGATGACGGGCCCTGGGGCGGCGAGGACCCGCCCGGTGTGGTCTACTTCTACGCCCCCGGCCGCGCGGGCGAGAATGCCGAAACCTTCCTCACCGGCTTCGACGGCATCCTGCAGATCGACGGTTACACCGGCTACAATCGGCTGACCAAGCCCTCGCGCAAGGGTGGCGCGCCCATTCGGGTGGCCCATTGCTGGGCGCATGCACGGCGCAAGCTTAAGGAAATCTTCGACCGTGACGGATCGGAGATTGCCGCCGAAGGCCTGCGACGCATCGCCGAGTTCTATGCCGTTGAAGCCGACATCCGCGGCGTCTCGCCAGGTCAGCGCCTGTCCGCCCGCCAAGCCCGCACCGCGCCACTGGTGGCTGCCTTCGGCGACTGGCTGCAGGCGCAACGCCGCAAGATATCCGCAAAATCCCGCTTGGGCGAAAAGCTGGCCTACATCCATAACCACTGGGACGGGCTGCAAACCTTCCTGCAGGACGGCCGCGTGGAAATCGACAGCAACAGGGTCGAAAACCTGATCCGCCCCATCGCCCTTAATCGAAAAAATGCGCTCTTTGCCGGCCATGACGAAGGCGGCTGCGCCTGGGGCCGCATCGCATCGCTGATCGAAACCTGCAAGATCAACGGCATCGAGCCCTTCGACTATCTCAGGGCAACCCTGACAGCCATCGCCAACGGCCATCTGCAAAGCAACATCGACGACCTGCTACCGTGGAACTTCACGCCGTCAAGCTAAGCTGACTGTGCTGTCCAGCGACCGCTTACGCCACATCAACCCACGAATGCATGTTTCGTAGTCAGTTTGCTGCCAAACGTCGCTGAAAGCGGACTGATGCGAGCACGGAAATAGCGCGAAATCAAAGGCTTGACGGGTAAGTCGTTGATATAGCTAAGCTATTGGAATCACTGTAATTTGGGCTCATAACCTGAAGGCCGCAGGTTCAAATCCTGCCCCCGCAACCAAAAAAACACAACATATCAAATAGATAGAACCCGACTTAAACAGTCGGGTTTTGCCATTTGAAATCGTTGTCAACACCTGGTCAACGTTTCGCGAGTCCCCCCTGAAAAGCGGGGACTTTTTGATTCTGGCCTAGGGTCTGTTGAGTATCAGGATTCCCATATGGGCTGATTTCTGATTCAAGCTTCCCAAAGGGGAGGTTTGGATGCCGGTTGACCGCTACATCATCACCGATCGCCAGTGGGCGAGGATTGAGCCGCACTGTCTGGGCAAAAAGTCCGACCCTGGGCGGACGGGCGGTGACGGGCGGCTATTTCTTGAGGGCGTGTTCTGGATCGCCCGGACGGGGGCGCAATGGCGCGATCTTCCCGAGGAGTTCGGCAAATGGAACTCGGTCTACCGCCGGTTCCGCGACTGGGGTATCGCAGGGGTCTTCGAGCGTATTTTCAATGCGTTGTCAGATGAGCCCGACATGGAAATGGCAATGATCGACGGCACCATCGTCAAGGTTCACCGCCACGGACAGGGCTCAAAAGGGGGACTCAAAGTCAGGCGATAGGCAAGTCAAAGGGCGGCTGGACAACCAAGATTCTTGCCCTGACGGATGCGCTTGGCAACCTCGTGCGCTTCGTTCTGTTGCCGGGGCACCGCTTCGACACGGTGGGAGTTGCCCCGCTGATCGACGGCATCGCCTTCGATGTGATCTTGGCCGACAAGGCCTTCGACAGCAACTGGATCATCGCCGACATGAATGCTCGCGGCGCACTAATCTGCATCTCGCAGCGGCCACAGCGCCTCGTCCCGCTGGTCATCGACCTTGAAATCTACAAGTGCCGCCATCTGATCGAAAACTTCTTTTGCAAACTCAAGGAGTTCAAGCGCATCGCCATGCGGGCCGACAAGACCGACACATCCTTCAAAGCAATGATCTACGCCGCCGCGGCACTCATCAACTCAAGATGAATCTCAACAGAACCTAGTGGAAAGCCCTGTGGCAGCATCGCGCTATGATCGAGTTCCGCACGCTTCCCGATAACCATCCCGACCTTGCGCACTCGCCGCTTTTGCGAGCGGCTTTGCTGACGCTGCAGCACGCGCAGGAGCATGGGGCAATCGGGTTGACCAAAACCAAAGCGTTCAAGCGCGTCTTTGTCCATTGGGCGGTCGAGCACTTCGATTGGCCTGGCTCAGGAGTGGAAGAGATGTTCCGCTACAATAGGGTCATCAATGAGTTCGAATTCCCGCCGCTCGAGGTGTTGCACCAGCTTCTGATCACCCTGCGCCTGGGGCGCCACTTCAAGGGCGAATTCCGGCCGACCAAGCGTGGCGCGGAACTTGGGCAGGCGCCGGGGAGACTGTTTGCCGAACTCATTCCCTTCTTCGTCCTCAAGATCGACCATGCGTCCTACGCCCGATTTGATGAGCGACCCTTCGGCAAGTGGGATGTCTGGATGAATGTTATCAACGCAGAGGTCGACCACGGCACCACCGAGCGGGCACTGTTCGCGGCGTTCTATGGCGAGGAGCATGATTGGGACAATGCCGGATGGCGTGAAATGGCCGCGTTCTCCTCCTGCGTCTTGCGTCCTCTGGAATGGGCCGGACTGCTTGTTCAGACCCGTGAAGCGCGCGATGGAAAGCATTTACACCACGTCTTCAAAACGCCTCTGTGGCGCAGTGCAATGAGGCTGGATACCGACAAATTACTGCGTCCCGT
>CAIYYE010000198.1 GCA_903930395.1 uncultured beta proteobacterium | reverse complement strand
GCAGCAATGACTGCACGGCCACCCTTGGTGCGCATACGGACCAGGAAGCCATGGGTGCGCTTGCGGCGCACGACCGACGGTTGATACGTGCGTTTCATGTTGTAATCCCTTGATGTGCGAAGAAAAACGCGTGATTACACCCTGTTTGATAGGGTTCTGTCAAGGTCAATTATTTTTCAAAGCTGTGGATAACTTCCCGGATGGGGGGTAGAATCCTCTTTTTGCTGGCCACCGCCCGGTCGCCAGACCAATCAAAAAATGTTCGTCAAATCAAGAATCTAATAACCGCCATCGACTGTAAAGCCGAATGTGTGGGGAGGAGTTTTTTCGTCAATGGCCGGTTTCTGGGAATCCTGTTTGCAGCGCTTCGAGCAGGAACTGCCTGCGCAGCAATTCAACACCTGGATCAGGCCGTTGCGGCTCGAAGGCGAAGCTGTGGCGCTCGATGAAGGTTTGCGCCTGATTGCGCCAAACACCTTCATATTGAAGTGGGTGCGCGATCGTTACCTGACGCGCATTGAAGAATACAGTCGCAGCTTTTTCTCGGGTCCGGTCAGTATTGCACTGGTCATTGGTGCCGGAAAAGCAGCCAGCCGGATTGAATCAAACAGCGAGGCCGGTGAAAAGTCGCCAGCCAAGCCGGCAAGCAATAGCGAAAAGAAAGCAGCGCCTGCCGAAAAGCCGCGTAGCAAGAGCGGCAATTACGAGAAATCCCGGCTCTTTTCGTCCTTCACCTTTGACAATCTGGTCGTCGGCAAGGCCAACGATCTGGCGCGCGCTGCCGCCGTGCAGGTGGCCAACAATCCCGGCGGTGCCTACAACCCGCTCTTTATCTATGGCGGCGCCGGTCTCGGCAAGACCCACCTGATTCACGCCATCGGCAATGCCATCGTGGCCGAAAACCCGGAAAAGATCGTCCGCTACGTCCATGCCGAGGATTACTACTCGGATGTCGTGCGCGCCTATCAGCAGAAGTCCTTCGATACCTTCAAGCGCACCTATCGTTCACTCGATGTGCTGCTGCTCGATGATGTGCAGTTCTTCAATGGCAAGAACCGTTCGCAGGAAGAGTTCTTCTTCCTCTTCAATGCGCTGATCGAAGCGCGCAAGCAGATCATCATCACCTGCGACACCTATCCGAAGGATATCAACGGCCTCGATGACCGTCTGGTTACCCGCTTCGACTGGGGGCTGACGGTGCAGATCGAGCCGCCGGAACTGGAAATGCGCGTCGCCATCCTGAAAAAGAAGGCCGAGGCCGAAGGCATCCATCTCGATGATGAAGTGCCTTTCTTCATCGCCAAGCATCTGCGCTCCAATGTGCGCGAGCTTGAAGGGGCCCTGAAGAAGGTGCTGGCTTACTCTTCCTTCCATGGCCGCGCCATTGCGCTCGACCTGACCAAGGAAGCCCTGAAGGACGTCATCGGCTCGGCGCGTAATGTCGGCATCGACAATATCCAGAAGACCGTCGCCGACTATTACAAGATGAAGGTCGCCGAGCTGTTCTCGAAAAAGCGCACCCGCGCCATCGCCCGGCCGCGTCAGGTGGCCATGTGGCTGTGCCGCGAAGTCACCTCCCACAGTTTTCCCGAAATCGGCGATGCCTTTGGCGGGCGCGATCACACGACGGTGATCCATGCCGTCAAGACCATCGACAGCCTGCGTCTCAAGGAAAATGAACTTAACCACGACCTGCACGTATTGCTGCAGGTATTGAAAGGATAAGGCTGTCGATAAGTCTGTGGAAAAGCTGTGGGCTCATTGTGGATCATCTGGAAATACCCACTTTGTGGGAAAATTGTCCGGATTTCACCCACAGGCAATCCAGTCGTTTACGCAGACCGTAAAATTTGATTCAAGCATCTGAAACTAGAGATAATTTTTCACTTATCCACAGAACTGTTCCCGATATAGTCTACTTAGGAATTTAATTTATGGTTCTTATCAAAACCCAAAGAGACACGCTTCTCGCCCCGTTGCAGTCGGTGTCGGGGATTGTTGAACGCCGTCATACGCTGCCCATCCTGTCCAATGTCCTGCTCGAAAAGAAGGGCGATCGCCTGACCCTGCTCGCCACCGACATCGAAATCCAGATCACGACGACGACCGAAGGCGCCGGCGGTGAGGGCGATGGCGCAGTGACGGTCGGCGCCCGCAAGCTGCAGGAAATCCTGCGCTCCCTGCCCGATACCACCGAAGTCAGCCTGGTGCTCGAAGACAAGCGCCTGCTGGTCCGCGGCGGCAAGAGCCGCTTCAGCCTGCAGACCCTGCCGGCCGACGACTTCCCGCGCATGACGGTGAATGAAGGTGAAACCAAGCAGTTCTCGATTTCGCAAAAGGCTTTCCGCCAGCTCATCAGCAAGACCCAGTACTCGATGGCGGCGCAGGATGTGCGCTACTACCTGAACGGTCTGCTGCTGCTGGTCGAAGGCAAGGAACTGCGCGCTGTGGCGACCGATGGTCACCGCCTGGCCTACGCCAGCGTCGAGATCGACACCGATCTGCCGCGCCAGGAAATGATCCTGCCGCGCAAGACGGTCCTCGAACTGAACCGTCTGCTGCTCGACAACGACGATGCGCTGAACATCACGCTGACGCCGAACCAGGTGCGTTTTGCCTTTGGCTCCGTCGTGCTGGTTTCCAAGCTGATTGACGGCAAGTTCCCGGATTACGAACGCGTTGTCCCGGCGACCCTGAAGAATCACATGAAGGTCGGCCGTCAGACGCTGATGCAGGCCATGCAACGCGCCGCCATTCTGACCAACGAAAAATTCCGTGGCGTACGCGTTGTGCTCGGCGACAACAGCCTCAAGCTGATCGCCGCCAACGCCGAGCAGGAAGAAGCCGTCGAAGAAATCGAAGTTGATTACACCGGCGACGTCATCGACGTCGGTTTCAACGTCGGTTATCTGCTCGACGTGCTGAACAACATTCACACTGAAGAAATCCAGTGGAGTTTCAACGACGCCAATTCCAGCGCCCTGATTACCGTCCCCGGTAACGAGCGCTTCAAGTACGTCGTGATGCCGATGCGTATTTGATTGATCCAGCAGCAATCCAGGAAGGCCTGCCCAGCCGGGCAGGCCTTTTGCAGTTTCACGTGGAACCAAAACAATGAGTGAAGAGAACGTCCCGCAAGCCGAATCGCCCGCCTATGGCGAGTCGAGCATCCAGATCCTCGAAGGCCTGGAGGCTGTCCGCAAGCGCCCCGGCATGTACATCGGCGATACCTCCGATGGCTCCGGTTTGCACCATCTGGTCTTCGAAGTCGTCGACAACTCGATTGACGAAGCGCTGGCCGGGCATTGCAACGACATCATCGTCACCATCCATACCGACAACTCGATTTCCGTCATCGACAACGGGCGGGGTATCCCGACCGGCGTCAAGATGGACGACAAGCATGAGCCCAAGCGCTCGGCCGCTGAAATAGCGCTGACCGAGCTGCACGCTGGCGGCAAGTTCAACCAGAATTCCTACAAGGTATCTGGCGGTCTGCACGGCGTTGGCGTTTCCTGTGTCAATGCGCTGTCCAAGTCGCTTCGCCTGACCATTCGTCGGGACGGCAAGAAGCATTTCATGGAATTTTGCCGTGGCGTGCCGGTTGATCGTTGCATTGAGGTCCGCGATGGTGTCGAGATTTCCCCGATGAAAGTGCTCGGCGATACCGAAAAGCGCGGTACCGAAGTTCACTTCATGGCTGACGACGAAATTTTCGGCCACATTGAATTCCACTACGAAATCCTCGCCAAGCGCCTGCGCGAACTGTCCTTCCTCAACAACGGTGTTTCCATCAAGCTGATCGATCAGCGTGTCGGCAAGGAAGAGCTTTTTGCCTTTGCCGGTGGCGTCCAGAGCTTTGTTGAATATATCAATCGCACCAAGTCGGTCCTCCACCCGAACATCTTCTATTCGGCCGGTGACGCCAAGGTCGGCCAGGGGGCTCACGATACCGGTATCACCATCGGCGTCGAAGTCGCCATGCAGTGGAACGACTCCTACCAGGAGCAGGTGCTCTGCTTCACCAACAACATCCCGCAGTCCGACGGTGGCACCCACCTGACCGGCCTGCGCGCCGCGATGACCCGCGTCATCAACAAGTACATCGACGAAAACGAAATCGCCAAGAAAGCCAAGGTCGACATCGCCGGTGACGACATGCGCGAAGGCCTAGCCTGCGTGCTTTCCGTCAAGATGCCCGACCCCAAGTTTGCCTCGCAGACCAAGATGAAGCTGGTTTCCTCCGAAGCCCGCGCCGCCGTCGAAGAAGTTGTCGCCCAGAAACTCGCCGACTTCCTGCTCGAACGTCCGGTCGATGCCAAGATGATCTGCGGCAAGATCGTCGAAGCCTCGCGCGCCCGCGAAGCTGCCCGCCGTGCCCGTGAAATGACGCGCCGCAAAGGCGTTCTCGACGGCGTTGGCCTGCCCGGCAAACTGGCCGACTGTCAGGAAAAAGACCCCGCCCTGTGCGAAATTTACATCGTCGAGGGTGATTCCGCCGGTGGCTCCGCCAAGCAGGGCCGCGACCGTAAGTTCCAGGCCATCCTGCCGCTGCGCGGCAAGGTGCTCAACGTCGAAAAGGCCCGCTTCGACAAGCTGATTTCCTCCGAGCAGATCGTCACCCTGATCACCGCTCTCGGAACCGGCATCGGCAAGGACGACTTCAACGTCGAAAAGCTGCGCTATCACCGCATCATCATCATGACCGACGCGGACGTTGACGGCGCCCACATCCGTACCCTGCTGCTGACCCTGCTCTATCGTCAGATGCCCGAGCTGATCGACCGTGGCTACGTTTATATCGCCCAGCCGCCGCTCTACAAGGTCAAGCACGGCAAGACCGAGCGTTACCTCAAGGACGACCTGGAGTACAACCAGTTCCTGCTCAACATGGCGCTCGATGAAGCTGTCCTGACGCCACGCGTTGGTGCCGAGGCCATAACCGGCCCGGCTCTCGAAGGCCTGGCCCGCTCCTGGCTGGCCACCGAAGCCGTCATCGACCGCCTGTCGCACCTGATCAACCCGGAAGTGCTGCAATCCATCGTTCGCCACAACCTGGCCGTCGACCTGTCGAGCGAAGAAAAGACCCGCGCCAGCGCCGACCTGATCGCCGCCTACATCCCGGCCGGCACGCGCATGGT
>CAIYYE010000197.1 GCA_903930395.1 uncultured beta proteobacterium | reverse complement strand
GCCCAGTTCGAGCGTTCGCTCACCGACATGGGTCTGGACCTGCCCTGGTACTGGGATATTTTCCTCAAGGAACTGAGCGAAACCCACCATGGCATGCACATGGGCTCTTACTTCTGGCGCCCGACCGTGTGGTGGAATCCGGCCGCCGGCGTGACCCCTGACGAACGGGCCTGGCTGGAAGAAAAATATCCCGGCTGGAACGACACCTGGGGCCAGTGCTGGGACGTCATCATCGACAACGTCGTCGACGGCAACATGGCCATGGCCTACCCGGAAACCCTGCCCTACGTCTGCAACATGTGCCAGCTGCCGATTCTCGGTACGCCGGGCAAGGGCTGGAACGTCAAGGACTACCCGTGGGAATACAACGGCCGCCTCTATCACTTCGGTTCGGAAGTGGACCGCTGGTGCTTCCAGCAGGAGCCCGAGCGCTATGCCGGCCACCTGAGCATTGTCGACCGCTTCCTGGCCGGCATGATCCAGCCAATGGACCTCGGCGGCGCACTGAACTACATGGGCCTGGCCCCCGGCGAATGTGGCGACGATGCCCATAACTACGCCTGGGCCGAAGTTTACCGCGCCCTGCGGGCAGAGAAAAAGGCCAGCTGATCACGGCAGCCGTGCAAGCCGGCGCCTGCGGGCGCCGCTTCCAACCTACACAGGAGATTCAAAGATGGCGTTGTTTCCATTGACATCCAACTTCGAGGGCGACTTCGTTCTGCAACTGGTCGCAGTCGACAGCGAGAACACCATGGACGAGGTGGCTGCTGCCGCCGCCGTGCATTCGGTTGGCCGACGTGTCCGGGCCCGTCCCGGTCAGATCCTGCGCGTGCGTCGGCAGGGCGTTGCCGACTTTTTGCCACGTGCCATGCGCGTTTCCGAATCCGGCCTGAAGCCGACGGAAACCATCGAAATCATCTGGCAGGCGCCGCAGCACTGAGTGCAGCGGCAGCGCCAACAAGCAAAACAGGAACGGGAATGAGTTTTCAAAAGGTATGCACGCTCGACGACCTCTGGGAAGGGGAAATGGAGTCGTACACCGTCGATGGCCAGGAGATTCTTCTGGTCTGCGCCGAAGGGGGCGACATCAAGGCGTTTCAGGGGATCTGTCCGCACCAGGACATTCCGCTGGTCGAAGGCAAGTTCGACGGCACCAAGGTGATCTGCCGCGCCCACTTGTGGCAGTTCGATGCCTGCACGGGCAAGGGGATCAATCCCGACGACTGCGCCCTGGCCGAATACCCGGTCAGGATCGAGGGCGACGATGTGCTGGTCCGGACCGAGGGCATCGAGCCCCTGTTCGCCCACACCTGATCGATTCACGGCAGCAATGGCCAAGGGAAAAGTGACATGGGGATTCTGAAATGGATAGGGGCTTTACTGCGCGGCGCTGAGGCCGAGCCGCAGTTGGCATGCCCGGCCGGACTGGCCAGCCAGCTGGCTGAACCAGACTTGAAAAAAAACGAGGAGAAAGCAATGAGTGGCACCCATTCTGCACAGCAGGCATATCACAACAATATGGTCGGACCGGTCATGCGTGCTGGCGACCTGGCCATGGCGGTGATTGAGGCAGCCAAGGTCGACAACCCCGGCAAGGAAGTCTTTGTCGACGACAAGCGGGCCTATATCCGCATCCACACCGAACACGAGATGGTGCTTCATCGCGCCACCATCGAGGACGAGCTCGGACGCCCGTTCAAGATGAACGATCTCGAAGTCGACCTGAGTTCGTTCGCCGGACAGATTGAAAGCGGCGACAACTCGATCCGCTTCTACTTTACGAAAAAAGTTTAGGCAGCCCGGCCCCATCGCCAGCCTGCCCATACCAAAAATCAAGGAGACAAGAATGTCAGAACCACAAGTACTGAAGCCGCTCAAGACCTGGAGCCATCTCGCTGCCCGCCGTCGCAAGCCGAGCGAATACGAAATCGTCAGCGCCAACCTGCACTACAACGACAAGCGCCCGGACTCGCCCTACGAGCTGGCTCCCGACATGTTCATGAATACCTGGTACAAGAAGAACACCTTCGGAACCGCGCTCAAGCATGCCGACTGGAATGCCTTCCGCGACCCGGAGGAAGTCGTCTACCGCACCTACAACATGATGCAGGACGGCCAGGAAAATTATGTCTTTGGCCTCTTCGACCAGTTCAACCAGCGTGAGCATGACCTTGCCCTTGATCCGCGCTGGGCAGGCACCCTGGCCCGCTTCTACACGCCGTCGCGCTACCTGTTCCATACGCTTCAGATGGCCTCGGCCTATGTTGGGCAGGTCTCGCCGGCGAGCACCATCACCAACTGCCATTATTTCCAGATGGCCGACAGCTTCCGCTGGCTCAGCCACACCGCCTACCGCACCAAGGAACTCTCCCTGGCTTTCTCCGACAAGGGTTTTGCCGTCGATGAGCGCATGTACTGGGAAACCGATCCGGTCTGGCAGGGCTTCCGTGAACTCATGGAAAAGGCCATGACGGTATGGGATTGGGGCGAGGCCATCGTCGTCCTCAACCTCGTCGCCAAACCGGCCATTGATGAAGCCGTGCTGCGCAAGATGGGCGAATCGGCCCGCCACAACGGCGACACCCTGCTCGGTCTGGTCACCGATGCCCAGTTGATCGATGCCGCCCGCCACCGCCGCTGGATTTCCGCGCTGGTCAAGATGGCCCTCGAAACACCGGGCAACCTGGAACTGATGCAGGGCTGGATTGCCAAGTGGGAGCCCCTGGCCGACAAGGCGATTGATGCCTATTGCGCGACCTTGCCCGACCTTGCAGGCGGCGCTCAGGCCGCCAAGTCGGCAACGCGCGATTTCCGCCGTTCCCTCGGCCTGTAATCATTACGCAAGGCGAGTTTTGCCCGGGCCGTCAGGCCCTGGCAAAACTCGACCTGGACATTGGGTTGCCATGATCAAAACAACAATCCGCAACGACAAAGACGGCTCGGCTTGCCAGCAAGGCGAAGGGGACACCATCCTGCGTGCCGCCTTGCGCGCCGGACTCGGCTATTCGTACGAGTGCAATTCCGGCGGCTGCGGCGGCTGCAAATTCGAGCTCATGGATGGCGAAATCGAGACGCTATGGCCCGAGGCCCCCGGTCTCACCGAGCGCGACCGCAAACGCGGCCGCCACCTGGCCTGCCAGTGCAAGGCGAAAGGGGACGTGACCATCAAGGTGGCGACGGCACCCGAATATCAGCCAAAAATCCTGCCCAAGCGCCAGCGCGCCCATTTGATCGGAACGCGGGATATCACGCACGACATCCGCGAGTTCCGCTTCCGCTCCGAAGACGATGCCGAGTTCCTGCCCGGCCAATTCGCCATGCTCGATTTGCCCGGCCTGGCCGCCTCACGCGCCTATTCCCTATCCAATATCGCCAATGAAAAGCGGGAATGGCATTTCCAGATTCGCCGCGTGCTGCATGGCCAGGGCACGCATGCACTGTTCGAAAAGCTTTCAGAAGGGTCGGAAATCGGTCTTGATGGCCCCTATGGCGTGGCCTACCTGCGCACCGATTCACCGCGCGACATCGTTTGCGTGGCCGGGGGATCCGGCTTGGCACCGATGATTTCGGTTGCCCGGGGCGCTGCCGAGGCCGGCCTTCTGGCAGACCGCAAGCTCTATTTTTTCTACGGCGCCCGCACCCCCCGCGATGTCTGCGGCGAGGAAATGTTGCGTCCGCTGGCCGGTTTCGGTGAGCGGATTGTTTACATCCCGGTGGTCTCGCTGCCTGGTGACCACGGTGACTGGCATGGCGAAGCCGGCTACGTTCATGACGCGGTGGCGCGCGCCTTGCCCGCCGCCCTGGCGGGCTACGAGTTCTACTTCGCCGGGCCGCCACCGATGACCCAGGCCTTGCAGGAACTGCTCATGGTCGGCCATCAGGTGCCCTTTGAGCAGATTCATTTCGACCGTTTCTTTTGAAACGCGCATGACCCAGGCAGCACAACAAATTCAGATGTTTTATCGATTCCAATAACAGAGGAGATGACGGGGATGACAACAAGGAAAATCATGGCATTGGCAGTCGCTTCGGCGCTGGCCGGTGGCACCCAGATGGCCCAGGCGACCGATGTATTTCGCCTGGAAGGTTACGGCGCGATTTCGCGCGGCATGGGTGGCACGGCGGTCGCCCATGACGTCGGCCCGGCCGGCATGATGACCAATCCGGCCACCCTTTCGCTGATGGCTGAAGGCGATCAGGCGATGATCGGGCTGGATCTGGTAACGACCGATATCACGGTCAGGAACAAGACGACCGGGGAAAGCGTTTCGTCCGACACGCACTCAAACAATCGCGGCCCCTATCTCGCCCCCGAAGCGGCCTACACCAAGCGGATCGGCACCTGGTCCTTCGGTGTCGGCGCTTTCGCCCAGGGCGGCCTGGGGACCGAATACGGCAGTGGCAGCTTCCTGTCGCGGGCCAATGGCGGCCTGGCTACCGGGCTCGAGAATTCCAGCCGCCTGCTGGTGTTGAACATCCCCTTCGCAGCCAGTTACCAGATCAATGACAAATTGACCGTTGGCGGCAGCGTCGATGCCATGTGGCAGGGCCTCAACCTCGATCTGTTGCTCGGTGCCGACCAGGTCGTCAGCCTGATTGGTGCCAATCGGGCCACAGGCTCACTGGTCGGCGTGCTGGCCGGTCTGCCAGGGCTGCGAGGCGCCCATTTCAGTCTGACCAAGGACAAGTTTCTGGCCAGCGGTGTGGATGCCTGGGGCTATGGCGGCAAGTTCGGCCTGCTCTACAAGGCCAGCCAGGAAACGACGCTGGGCGCCTCCTATACCTTCAAGAGCCAGATGAACGACATGGAGGGCGGTGCCACACTGACCGCAGTAACCACCGGTGGCTCGGTGCCGCTGACCGGCAAGATCAAGATCCAGGATTTCCAGATGCCGGCGCACGTCGATCTCGGCATCAGTCACCGCCTGACGCAGCAATGGACCGTTGCCGCCGATGTCTCGCGGGTCTTCTGGAAAGATGTGATGAAGGACATCAAGGTGAACTTTGTCCACGATGGTGGCATGGGGGATATCAACATTCTCCTGCCGCAAGACTACAAGGATCAGACCATTCTCTCGCTCGGTACGTCCTACGCCGTGAACGATAGCCTGACCCTGCGCGGCGGTTTCCGCTTTGCCACTCAAGCCCTGCGCTCCTCAACCTTGTTCGCGGTGATACCGGCAACGCCGAGAAAGCATTTGTCGGCGGGCCTGACCTATGCCCTCTCGAAGCAGGCCAAGCTTGATTTCGCCTATTCCCACGCCTTCAAGGAAACCATGGACAACACAAGTCTGCCGAATACGTCGGAACCGATCGAGGTCGCGCACGCCCAGAACAACGCGACCATCAATTTCCGCTACAGCTTCTAAAGTTTTACCCATCCTCCGATGGTTTTGGGCGAGTGCATACTCGCCCT
>CAIYYE010000196.1 GCA_903930395.1 uncultured beta proteobacterium | reverse complement strand
GCGCAATGCGCCAGCGCCCAGTAGGTCTTGCTGCCATCGGCGGCTTCGATGACGGCCGTCAGGCCGATATGCAGCGTATTGCCAGGGGGCAGCAGAGCGGCCGCGAGCGTCGCTTGCAGCTCGAAGCCTTCGGGCCGCGGGGTGACGGTGCATTGTGGTTCGCCGGCAGGGATAAAGCCGGCATCGCGCTCCCGGTAGTCGCCAAAGCGGTAGGCTGCCCACTGGCCGGAGGGCGAGAAATTGAATTCGCGATAGCCGCGGCCATCTTCCGCCACGAAGGCTTCGACGCAGGTGTGCTGCCACAGTCCGTCGGCGGGGCCGGCGGGCTGTCGCGATGGCAGGCGGATAGCCTCGCCGGTGATGCGGTAGTGCAGGCTGAGCCCGCCATCGGGCATCGTTGTCGCGGTAACGGTGAGGCTGAGCGGTGCCGCGCAGGCGGTGGCCGGGTGGCAGATCAGGGCGGCGATGTTGTGGCTGGGCACGGCAGTGATGGCGGGTTAAAAATGTTGGGCAAACGGTACTTTAACTGCTTGTTTCCGAGCTTGTCGTGTTGAAGCCGAAATAAGGGCCAAAATCCAGTCCTGCCCTTGGTCGCTTAAGTCTTTTGGAGTAAGTTACCGGCTTTCAGAAAACACTTTCCGGGAGAGAAAAGTGACGCCACTGCGGATCAACCTAGAACAAGAAGATATTCCGACCCACTGGTACAACGTTGTGGCCGACATGGCCAATCCACCGGCGCCGCCGCTCGGGCCGGATGGCAATCCGGTGCCGCCGGAAGCCATGGGGGCGATTTTCCCGGGGCCGATTCTCGAACAGGAAATGTCGGCTGAACGCTGGATCGCCATTCCCGAAGAAGTGCGCCAGATCTACGCGCTGTGGCGCCCGGCGCCGTTGTGCAGGGCGCTGCGTCTGGAGCAGATGCTGGGCACGCCAGCCAAGATTTTCTACAAATATGAAGGCGTCTCGCCGGCCGGTTCGCACAAGCCGAACTCCGCCGTGCCGCAGGCCTATTTCAACAAGATCGCCGGAACCAAGCGGCTGACGACCGAAACGGGGGCTGGTCAGTGGGGTTCGTCGATCGCCTTTGCCGGCCAGATGTTCGGCCTGCCGGTGCGTGTCTTCATGGTCAAGGTCAGCTACGAGCAGAAGCCGTTCCGTCGCTCGATGATGCAGACCTGGGGCGCCGACGTCTTTGCCAGTCCGACCAATCTGACCAACGCCGGTCGTGCTGCGCTGGCCGCTGACCCGGACAACCAGGGCTCGCTCGGCCTGGCCATTTCGGAGGCCGTGGAGGAAGCAGCCTCCCAGCCCGGCACCTGTTATACGCTGGGTTCCGTGCTCAATCACGTGCTCCTGCACCAGTCGGTCATCGGCCTTGAGGCCAAGAAGCAGTTCGACAAGATCGGCCTCTATCCGGATGTGATCTTCGGGCCATGTGGTGGCGGTTCGAGCTTCGGCGGCATTGCCTTTCCCTTCCTCGCCGACAAGGCGGCCGGCGACAAGCGGGCGACCAACCTGCGCTGCGTCGCGGTCGAACCGACCTCCTGCCCGACGCTGACCAAGGGCCACTATGCCTATGATTACGGCGACGTTTCGGGCTACACGCCGATCATGAAGATGTACACGCTCGGCCACGACTTCATGCCGCCCGGCATCCACGCCGGCGGTCTGCGTTACCACGGCGATTCGCCGCTCGTTTCGCAGTTGCTGCATGAGGGGCAGATCGAAGCCCTGGCCGTGCCGCAGGTGGCGACCTTCGAGGCGGGCGTGCAGTTCGCCCGGGCTGAAGGCATCATCCCGGCGCCGGAATCCTGCCATGCCATTCGCGCGGCCATCGACGAGGCACTCAAGTGCAAGGTCACCGGCGAGGCGAAGACCATCCTCTTCAGCCTGACCGGCCACGGCCACTTCGACATGGCTTCCTATGACAAATTCTTCTCCGGCAAACTTGAAGACTACGACTACCCGGAAGCGGCCATCGCCGAGTCGCTCAAGCACTTGCCCAAGGTAGGCTGATCCCGTGAAAGTTCTGGTCTTCCTGCTGGTTCTGGCCAATCTGCTGTTCTACGCATTCGGCGCCGGTTACTTCGGGCATCCGGACAATCCGGATGCCGGGCGGCTCGAGCAGCAGGTCCGGCCTGAGCGCATGCGCATCGCTGCCCGAGGCGAGGCACCGGCGATGCCGGTTCGCACCGAGCATGTGGCGCCGGAAATCAAGCCGGCCGAGGCGCCGCCCCTCGCCGAAAAGGACGCGCCAGAAAAGGCTGCGGCAGAAAAAGTCGAGGTCGACAACAAGCCGGCCGAGCCCGAACCCGAAGCCAGGGTCGAGAAGCTGGACAAGGCGCCCGTCTGCCTGAGCTGGCGCCCACTTCCCGCAGCCGACGCGGATCGCTTGTCCACCTTGCTGGTCAAGCGCTTTGCCAGCTTCAAGCTGAGCCGCAAGGTGCAAGCCTCGGAAAGCAACGGCTGGTGGGTGTACATTCCGCCCTTGCCGGGCAAGCCCGATGCCGACAAGAAAGCGCAGGAGCTGCGCGAGCTCGGGGTGACGGACTTTTTTGTCGTGCCGGATGCGCCCAATCGCTTCGCCATTTCACTCGGCGTCTTTTCGACAGAAAAAGGCGGGCAGGAGCGGTTGGCCGAGTTGAAGGCCAAGGGTGTCCGGTCAGCGGCGGTCTCGCCTCGCCCCGGCAAGGACGCGCAGGTGACGGTGCTGGCCAGGGGGCCGGCCAGCGAAAAG
>CAIYYE010000195.1 GCA_903930395.1 uncultured beta proteobacterium | reverse complement strand
GGCGCCCGTAAATGAAATCCCAAGCCGTCGGTGAGCTGCGTATTTCCGGGCAATAGCACCGAAAATGTGCCGAAACGGGAAAAATGGCGCCGGTTTGGTGCCGCCCGGCAGATTTTGGCGTGGCGCTGGATGAGCCTGGCCGGTGGCGCCCCGGACTGCCAGCGGCTTGGTCGCTGCAGAGCGATACAGATGGGGCTTCGGCATGTGTATTGCTTGAATTGAAAATCGTCAAAGAAAGGTCAGGAATTTTCTGTATCCTCTGCCTGCTTTCATGGCGCACGACCAAACATAAAATTTTTAGGGGGTAATAAATGGCAAGCGAACGCAAGGCAACACTGAGCATAGACGGTCAGGCACCGGTCGAGTTTCCGATCATGACGCCGACCCACGGCAACGACTGCGTCGACATTCGTACACTGGGCGCAAAAACCGGCCTGTTCACCTACGACTCCGGTTTCCTGTCCACGGCCAGCTGCAAGTCGACCATCACCTTCATTGACGGCGACGTCGGCCAACTGCTCTATCGCGGCTACCCCATCGAACAACTCGCCGAAAACTGCAATTTCCTCGAAGTCGCCTACCTGCTGAAAAACGGCGAACTGCCGAATGCCGGCCAGAAAGCCGAATTCGAGTCGGAAGTCACCCGGCACACCATGGTGCACGAGCAGCTTGCCAAGTTCTTCTCCGGCTTCCGCCGCGACGCCCACCCGATGGCCGTGATGACCGGTGTGGTCGGTGCCCTGTCGGCCTTCTACAACAACGCGATGGATTTCGCCGACGCCGAGAACCGCAACAAGAATTTCACGCATCTCATCGCCAAGATGCCGACCATCGTCGCCATGGCCTACAAGTACAGCACCGGCATGCCCTTCATGCATCCCGACAATGAACTCGGCTACACCGCCAACTTCATGCGCATGATGTTCGGCAATCCGTGCGAGAAGTACGTCCCCAACCCGGTGCTGGTCAATGCGCTGGACACCATTTTCACGCTGCATGCCGATCACGAGCAGAACGCTTCGACCTCGACCGTCCGCCTGGCAGGTTCGTCGGGAGCCAACCCCTTCGCCTGCATCGCCGCCGGCATCGCCTGCCTGTGGGGCCCGGCGCACGGTGGCGCCAACGAAGCCTGCCTGCAGATGCTGGAAGAAATCGGCGACGTCTCGCGCGTTCCCGAATTCATCGCCCGCGCCAAGGACAAGAACGACTCCTTCAAGCTGATGGGCTTCGGCCACCGCGTCTACAAGAACTTCGACCCGCGCGCCAAACTCATGCGCAAGGTGTGCAACGAGGTACTGACCGAACTCGGCCTGCAGAACGACCGCCTCTTCAAGCTGGCCATGGAACTTGAGCGGATCGCCCTGGAAGATCCGTACTTCGTCGAGAAGAAGCTCTACCCGAACGTCGACTTCTACTCCGGCATCGTGCAGAAGGCCATCGGCATCCCGACCGAAATGTTCACCTGCATCTTCGCCCTGGCCCGCACCGTCGGCTGGATGACGCAGTGGGAAGAAATGATCACCGATCCGGAATACAAGATCGGTCGTCCGCGTCAGTTGTACATGGGCGCCGCCAAGCGCGACGTCACGCCGCTCGCCCAACGCGGCTAAGAGGCTGAAAATTTCGCCAATCTGCGCCCTGCAGATTGGCGAATTTCCAACGGCGACCAACACCCCGTCAGGAAATCTCGCTGATCGCCCCTGTTGGATGATACGTTCTGACTTCGTACGAATTTACGCCTCAGAACATCATGCAAAAAAATCCAGAAAATACGTCTCGCGGCCCCTTGGCCGGCATCAAGGTGGTCGAATTCGCCGGCATCGGCCCCGGCCCATTCTGCGGCATGCTGCTCGCCGACATGGGTGCAGAAGTCACGCTACTTGAACGCGCTGGCGGAACCTTCGCCTCGCAACTTTTTGGCGGTGGCCGCAAGGCCGTGGCCAATCGTGGCAAGAAATCGCTGTGCATCGACCTCAAGCACCCGGAGGCCAAAACCCTTGTCTTCAAACTGATAGCTGACGCCGACGTGCTCATCGAAGGCTTCCGCCCCGGCGTCATGGAACGCCTCGGCTTCGGGCCGGATGACTGTCTGGCCCTGAATCCACGCTTAATTTACGGTCGAATGACCGGCTGGGGGCAGACCGGCCCGCTCGCCCCGCGCGCCGGACACGATGCCAATTACGCAGCGATTGCCGGCGTGCTGGATACCGGTCGTCGCCACGGTGGCGCCCCCTGGGCACCGCCGACGCTGGTCGGCGACATGGGTGGTGGTGGTTTGATGCTGGCCTGGGGCATCGCCTGCGCCCTGGTCGAAACCCGGCGCTCGGGCCAGGGCCAGGTCATCGACGCCGCCATGTGCGAAGGCGCTGCCGTACTGGCGCACGGCCTGTTCAACCTCGAAGCGCTGGGCGAATGGCAGGGCCAGTGCGCCATCGACTCGAGCGCCCCCTTCTATGATGTTTACCAGTGCGCCGACGGCGAATGGATCAGCGTCTGCCCGCTCGAACCGCAGTTCTACAAGACCTTCGTCGAACGCCTCGGCCTTAATGGCGATCCCGATTTCAGCGGCAAGCAATACGACACCACGCGCTGGCCAGCCACGAAGGAACGCCTGACAGCCATTTTCAAAAGCGCACCACGCGACCATTGGGCGGCATTGTTCGACGACACCGACGACTGCGTCTGGCCCGTCTTGAGCATGAGCGATGCACCGGCCCACCCGCACAATGTGGCGCGCGCAGCCTTTGTCGACATCGCTGGCGTCCGCCAGCCGGTCCCCGCCCCGCGCCTGTCGCGGACACCGGGCGAAATCCAGAGCCCGCCGCCCTTGCTCGGCGAACACTCGCGGGAACGACTGGCCGCACTGGGCCTGTCGACCGAAGAAATCGAGCGCCTTACCATAGCCGGCGTGATCAGCGACCCGATTCAGTTTTAAGGCAAAGCCGGCATACGCGGTATGCCAAAAAACAAAAAACCCGCCGAGCCTTGCGCTGAGCGGGTTTCTGTTTTCTCTTGAGTGGTGCGCACCACTGGTTTCGAACCAGTGACCCCCGCCGTGTGAAGGCGATGCTCTACCACTGAGCTAGGCGCGCACTTGAGAGGGCCGCATTTAACCACAAGTCGCCAAGCCGGTCAAACGCGGGTCGGCTAGAATAGCACCCTTTGTTTTCGCATAGATCACGCATCCCATGAAGCCTGTCCGCACCCGTTTTGCTCCCAGCCCCACCGGTTACCTTCATATTGGCGGCGCCCGTACCGCGCTGTTTTCCTGGGCCTATGCCCGACGCCACGGTGGCACCTTCATCCTGCGCATTGAGGACACCGATGTGGCCCGTTCGACGCCAGAAGCGGTGCAGGCAATTCTTGACGGCATGCAGTGGCTCGGTCTGGCGCACGACGAAGGCCCTTTCTACCAGATGCAGCGCATGGAGCGTTACAAGGAAGTGATCCAGCAGATGCTTGCCGCTGGTACCGCCTATCTCTGCTACACCAGCCGCGAAGAACTCGACGCCCTGCGCGCCGAGCAGGAAGCGAAGAAGGAAAAGCCGCGTTACGACGGTCGCTGGCGCCCGGAAGCCGGCAAGACGCTGCCGACGCCGCCGGCCGAAACGCCGCCGGTCGTCCGCTTCAAGAATCCTAAGGATGGCGTCGTCGCCTGGGATGACCAGGTCAAGGGCCGCATCGAATTTGCCAACGGCGAACTCGACGATGTGATCATTGCCCGCGCCGACGGTACGCCGACCTACAATTTCTGCGTCTGCGTCGACGACTGGGACATGGGCATCACCCACGTCATTCGCGGTGACGACCACGTCAACAACACGCCCCGCCAGATCAACATCCTGCAGGCGCTGGGTGCCGAAACACCGACCTACGCCCACCTCTCGATGATTCTCGGCGACGATGGCGCCAAGCTCTCGAAGCGTCACGGCGCCGTGTCGGTCATGCAGTACGATGAAGACGGCTTCCTGCCCGAAGCCGTGATCAACTACCTGGCCCGCCTCGGCTGGTCGCACGGCGATGACGAAGTCTTCTCGCGCCAGCAGTTTGTCGAATGGTTCGACCTCGACCACATCACCGCCTCGGCCGCCCAGTTCAACACTGAAAAGTTGCTCTGGCTCAACCAGCACTACATGAAGCTGACGCCGCCGGCCGAACTCGCCGCCAGGGTCAATACCCTCCTGACGGCGCGTGGCGTCGATACGAAGGCCGGCCCTGATCTGGAAAAAGCCGTCGCCCTGTATGTCGACCGCTGCAACACGCTCAACGTGCTGGCCGACGCCGTCGAAGTCTTTTATTGCCCGCTCAGCCCCAATCCGGAACTGCTCGCCCTGCACCTCGGCGACGAAGCACGCCCGGCGTTGGCCGATTTCGCCGCTGGCATCGCCACAGTGGCCTGGGAAGCACCAGCCATTGGGGCGCTGATCAAGGAAATGGTCACCAAACACGGTCTGAAGATGCCCAAACTCGCCATGCCGCTGCGCGTCATCCTGACCGGTCAGGCGCAAACCCCGGCCGTCGATGCGGTGATCACGCTGAT
>CAIYYE010000194.1 GCA_903930395.1 uncultured beta proteobacterium | reverse complement strand
TGGAAATGGTGGGCGACGGTGTTCTCGTCGAGATCGCTCATCGTGCCTTCCTGCGAGCGCAGGCAGCCGGCGAAATAACGGAAATGGTCAATGGTCAGCGGAATGTCGGCGTTCAGCGTTTCGCGGATGGCCTTGCCGTTATCGACAGTCTCGGCATACGCCAGGATTTCGAGGTTGGCTTCGAGGCGGTCGGCGATCTTGAGCAGAACATTGGAGCGCTCGGCCGCAGGTGTCTTGCCCCAGGCATCGGCCGCAGCGTGAGCGGCGTCGAGTGCCAGCTCGATGTCTTCGGCGGTTGAACGGGCGGCTTGCGTGTAGACCTTGCCGCTGATCGGGGTGATCACATCAAAGTACTGACCATTGGTCGGGGCAACCCACTTGCCGCCGATGAAGTTGTTGTACTGGGCCTTGTAGGCGATCTTGGCACCAGCGGCGCCGGGGGCTGCATAAACAGTCATATTTGTCTCCAGTGTTCTCGAATTAAATGGCTAACGGGGTAACTCGAAGCCGGCAGATTCGATTGATTCGCGATGACGACCTGCCGTGGCTCGTGCCAAATAATGTGCATGCCGTGTGCCAGCCCTGCTAATTAGCTTCTGTAAATTATTAAGTTCAATAAAATCAGTATGTTGTGGAGATTTTGGCTGGAAGGAGAAACCTTGCCGGGAAGGCTGTGCTGATCATTTGATCAGCAACTGCTCAAATGTGGAGCAGTGCTGGCGAAGATATCGCCGCCATTTCTCGTCAGGTGCTTATCGGCCAAAGTTTTTGGTCGCATAATGCGGGAATCTGCGGGGCTTTCCCGTGCAGCAAGAGATGCGAGGATGAAACAGGAAAAGGTAGGTTGGTTTCCGGTTCTGTCGAAAAATCGGCAGGTTCTGCTGGTTCTGCTCCCGATCTTTGTGCTCGCGTATGTCGGACTGGTCGTGCTCTTCTATCAGCAGACCGAAGCCCATGCGATCCGCGAGGCCGACAAGGTGGCGATGGACTCGCTGCTGAGCCACAAGGCGGTTCACCGCTATGTCACGGAAACCCAGCGTCCGGAAATCTACCGGCTCAAGGATGAGGGGAAGCTGTATCAGGAGTATTTCTCTCCCCGGGTGATGTCCTTCACCTACATCGCCCGCAGCGTCAAGGAACTGCTCAACCAGGAGCGCGAGAAAGTCGGCCTGCCGCCGCTCTACTTCAAGCTTGCCGCCGACAACCCCCGCAATCCGATCAACCAGGCCGATGAATTCGAGAGCGCCTCGCTGGCCCAGATGAATCGTGGCGAGCTCAAGGAAATTCGCGATGTGGTCCGGAACGGACGCGAACTGGAGTTGCACCTCGCCATCCCGATAGACCGCTCAAGTGGCGGCTGTCTGAAGTGCCACGGCGATCCCAAGGATGCACCGGCGGAACTCGTTGCCTTGTATGGCAGCGAACGGGGCTTCCACGAGAGTCCGAACAGCATTCGGGCGCTGATCTCGATCCGCGTTCCACTGACGCAGTCGATTCGTGAAGCCAATCAACTGGCCGGGCTGATGTCATTGGTGACTTTGCTGATCATGGCCACGATCTATGGCCTGGTTCATTTCTTTGTTCTGCGCATCGACCGCGAGCAGCTTTCGGTCGTCGCTCGCAACCGTTTCGTTCAGGCCACGCTCGATGCCTTGACTGCCCATATTTGCGTGCTCGATGCGCAAGGCAAGATCATTGCCGTCAACCGTGCCTGGCATGACTTTGCCTCTGCCAACAATGCTCAGCCATTGCGTGTCAGCATCGGTACGAACTACCTCGAGGTCTGCGAAAACATGGTCGATGGCTGTGACGCGACAGCAGCCGAATTCGCTGCCGGTTTGCGTGATGTGCTGTTCCGGCAGCTCGATTTCTTCGATCTGGAATATCCCTGTCATTCGCCAGATGAGCAGTGCTGGTTCCTCGTGCGGGTGTCCCGCTTTGCCGGTGAGGGGCTGGAGAACGTCGTGGTCGCCCACGAGAACATCACCAAGCGCAAGCTGGCCGAGCAGGAACTCCAGGGCAAAAAGGAATACGCCGAGAAATTGATCCGTACGGCCAATGTGATGGTGGTCGAGCTCGATCTGGCCGGTAACGTCCTGCTGCTCAATCCCGCGGCGGAGCAGATTACCGGCTACAGCGCCGAGGAAGTGGTCGGGCGCAACTGGTTTGAAACCCTGGTGCCCAGGGATCGCTATCCGGCGGTCTGGCGGATGTTTGAGGAACTCGCCGAAAAAGGCATTCCGGGATACTTCGAAAACCCGATATTGACCAAAGGTGGCGAAGAGCATTTCATCATCTGGCGGAACAGCGAGGTGACGGAAGGTGGCGAAACGGTCGGCGTGGTCAGTTTCGGCATCGACATGACTGAAAACCGGCGGATCAGCCAGCGCCTCGCCGAGCAGGACCTGATGCTGCGCAACGCACAGCATGTCGCCCACATGGGGACATGGCGGCTCGACCATGCCGATCAGAACCTGACCTGGTCGGACGAGATGTTCAATATCCACGAAATCTCGTACGCCACCGGCCCTGTTCCCAGCGCTACTAGGTTCGACGCCATTCACCCGGATGATCGGGAAAACGTCCGGATCGCGCTGGGCAGATTGCTGGACAAGCGTGCGCCTCAATACGATATGACCTACCGCCTGCTCTTGCCGGATGGCCGGCAAAAGTATGTTCATGAACATTGTCAGTCGCAATTGGACAGCGAGGGCCGTGTCCTGTGCTGCATCGGCGTTGTCCAGGATGTGACGGAACGCGTCCTGACCGAGCTCTCACTGCGGGAAAGCGAAGTGCGCTTCCGCACGATCGCCGACTACACCTATGACTGGGAATATTGGCAGGGAACGCAGGGGGAAATTCTTTACATCAACCCGGCATGTCAGCGGGTCAGTGGATATTCGCAAGGGGAATTCATATCCCGGCCGACGCTCTTTGACGAAATCGTCCATCCGGAAGACCTGCACTTGTTCACGCAACATCATCATCATGACATCCACCACGAGAAGCTCTCCCGGCTGGAGTTCAGGATAGTCACCAAGGATGGCCGGGTACGCTGGATCTGGCACGGTTGTCAGGCGGTATTCGGGCCGGCCGGGGAGCCGATCGGGCGGCGGGCATCGAATCACGATATTACCGACCGCAAGCTGGCCGAAGTCGAGCTGGAGCGGCATCGCGACAATCTTGAGCGAATGGTGCAAGAACGCACGGCTGCACTGTCGATTGCAAAAGAAGCGGCTGAAGCGGCCAATCGTGCCAAGAGCGTATTTCTGGCCACGATGAGCCATGAACTGCGTACCCCGATGAACGGCATCATGGGCTTGACCAGCTTGGCCTTGCGGCGCGCCACCGATGCCAAACAGGCTGATCAGCTGGCCAAGGTCGCCCTGTCATCGGAAAAGCTGCTCGCCATCATCAACGACATCCTGGAGTTTTCCAAGATCGAGTCAGAGCGCTTGACTCTGGATAGTGTCGAGTTCGACCTGGCCGGCGTCATGGCCACCCTGGTCGGCCTCAAAGCCCAGCTGGCAGAAGCCAAGGGGCTGCACCTGATCACCAGTCTCGCCCCTGAGCTGGCCAACCTGAAACTGTCTGGTGATGCCCAGCGTCTGGGCCACATTCTCAGCCACCTGACCGCGAATGCCATCCACTTTACCAGCGACGGTTTTGTCGCCGTGCGCGCCATCGTGGCAGAAGAAAGTCCGACGGATATCTGCATCCGCTTTGAAGTCGAGGATACCGGCTCGGGCATTTCAGCCGCCGATCAAAAAATGCTCTTTGGTGCTTTTGAGCAGGGCGATGGCTCGATGACCCGCAAGCATGGCGGTATCGGCCTGGGGCTGGCCCTGAGCAAGCGGCTGGTCAAAGCCATGGGCGGGCATATCGGTGTCGA
>CAIYYE010000193.1 GCA_903930395.1 uncultured beta proteobacterium | reverse complement strand
CAGGTGGATCGTGAATCCGTGGGTGTCGAATAGCGGGCTGGTCAGCCGTTGCTTTGCCATGCGTTGGCGGAGCTCCTGTCGTCGGGCGGCATCATTGGCCAATTCGAGTGCCAAGGCAAAATAGGCATCCCAGGTCTCGGTGATCAGTTCTGGCAAACCGGCTGCCGTCAGCAGGCTGGCTGCGACCCGGCTGGCAAAGGTATTGCCCGGCCGGGTGATCAGCGGAACGCCGGCCCATAGCGCATCGCTGCCGGTGGTGTGGGAGCCGTAGGGAAAAGTATCCAGCGCCAGATCAGCCAGTTGCAGGCGGCCGAGATGATCGGCCAGCGGTTTTTTGGCGGCAAAGACCAGGCGTTGCGGATCAATGCCGCGTGCCCGCGCTTCCTTCCGCAGATTATCCATGCTGGCCGCTGGCGATTCGAGCAGCCAGAGCACGCTGCCCGGTACGGAAGACAGCAATTTGCACCAGATGTCGAACACTTTGGGGATGATCTTGTAGCTCTGGTTGAAGCTACAAAAAACGAAAGCATCCTCGGGCAGGTTTTCGGCCGAGCGGGGAGGCGCGGCGGAGATCGGGCGGTTCCGGTCGTTCGGCTGGTAGCAGTGCGGCATCAGGGCGAGTGTTTCGGAGTATCCATCGGCGGCGTCGAGCGGAGTGACGATCGGATCGCCGATGATGTAATCGGCCAGTCGTTCGTGGCCCAGCGTGCCGGGATAACCGAGCCAGCTGACGATGACCGGCGCCGGCCGCAGGGCGCTGATGCCGAGGCGACTGTCGCGGGTGTAGCCCTTGAGGTCGACCAGGATGTCGATGCCGTCGTCGGCGATCTGCCTGGCTGCTGCGCGGTCGCTGAGTGCCCTGAGGTCGTGGAAGGACTCGCAGTTTTCCACGGCCAGCTTGCGGTAGCTGTCCTGGGAGTTGGGGCCGTAGGAGTAGAGATGGATGGCGTGGCGGCCGCGGTCGTGCGCCTGCAGAACGCCTGCCAGCAGGTGCATGGTGGCGTGATCGTGGAGGTCGGCTGAAAGATAGCCGACGCGCAGGCGGTCGCGAACGGGATGTTGTGCCGGGGAAACCATGGGCGGCTGATCGAGTAGCGGCCCGAAGTTGTTTTTTGCTGCCAGCCAGCTGCTGCGTCGTTGTATCTCCGGGGCGTCCTCGCCGGACAGAATAAGCAGTCCGAAGGGGTCGAAATAGGTATCGTCGTGGCGCAGGCGCTCCCTGAGCGCTGCTTCGTCCTGCGTACGTCGCTTCCAGTCGCAGAGATGCGAAGCGCAATGAAACGCTTGCCCGAGGGCGTAGCCGCGATCGTCGCGGATCTTGCGATAGCAGGCTTCGGCTTCGCCGAAGCGCTTTTGATCGAGCAGCAGGTTACCCAGATTGTTGAGGGCATCGCCATTCGTTTTTTCGGTGGCTAGTACTTCGCGGTAACAGGCTTCGGCTTCGGCGTGGCGTTGCTGGCCAAACAGGGCGTTGGCCAGATTGGTGAGGGCGCTGGCCAATTTTGGTTCCAGCGCAAGGGCTCGCCGGCAAGCCTCTTCGGCTGCCCTGAATTGTCGTTGGGCATTGAGAAGGCCGCCCATGTTGGCAAAGGCGCCGGCCAGTTG
>CAIYYE010000192.1 GCA_903930395.1 uncultured beta proteobacterium | reverse complement strand
GGGAAGGCGATGCGGGTCAGCGTTACGGTCAGTTCGAACTTGCCCGCATCGGCCGCGAATCCTGGCGCTGAAACCCAGACCAGTATCGGCGCGGCAGCAATGCCGATCGCGGTGACGGCAAATAGCGCCATCGAGAGCAGGCTGGCCACATGGTCGATCAGTGTGCGTGTATCGTCGGCGCTACGCGTGTTCTTGTATTCGCCCAGGATGGGCACAAAAGCCTGGGAGAAGGCGCCTTCGGCAAACATCCGGCGCAACAGGTTGGGTAATTTGAACGCGACGAAAAAGGCATCGGTCGCCAGTCCGGCGCCAAAAGTGCGGGCAATGACGAAGTCTCGAGCGAAGCCGAGAATTCTGGAGAGTAGGGTCATGCCACTGACCGTGGCCAGGGCGCGGAGCAGATTCATTCGATTTTGGCGTGGCGAAATCCGGTAATTCTACGCTGGGCTTGGTCGGAAGCTGTCAAATGAGCTGTGGGTGCGCATTGATTTGCCGAGGCTGGACAGGAATAGCGCACGCTCCTTATTGCCCGAGCCGTTCCGCTGCTGTAGAATTCGCGGCCTTGGTTTGCCGCTTTAGCTCAGTTGGTAGAGCAGTTCATTCGTAATGAAAAGGTCGCCAGTTCGATTCCGGCAAGCGGCACCATCTTGATTCAGCCCACTTCGGTGGGCTTTTTCATTTGCGCCCGGCGTGGGTGCACGCGTCCGGGTGGCGTCATTCCAGGTTGAGAATGACCCGGTTGCGGCCGGCTGACTTTGCCGCGTAAAGGCCTGTATCGGCGGTTCTGAGGAGGTTCTGCGGCCCATTGTCGGCGCTGGGCAGCGTGCTGGCGACACCGAAGCTACAGGAAACATGTCCGTCGATGCCGCGTTCGTGCGGGATGCACAACTCACGGGCTGACAGGCGCATGCGTTCGGCCACGGCATGGGCGCCATCGGCGTCGGTGCCGGGCAGGATGGCGACAAATTCTTCGCCACCGTAGCGGGCGAGGGTGTCTTCGACCCGAAAGATCGATTCGCTAAGCGAGTTGGCCACTGCCTTGAGACAGGAATCGCCTGCCTGGTGGCCATATATATCGTTGAATTGTTTAAAGAAATCGATGTCGCCGAGAATGATGCTGAGCGGCGATTCGTTGCGCAGGCAACGCTTCCATTCGACCTGCAAGGTGTCATCGAAATGGCGCCGGTTCGGAATGCCGGTCAGGCCGTCGAGAATGGCGAGCTCCTTGAGGCGCCGATGAACCTCGCAGATTTCATGCTGCCGGATGGAAATGCGCAGCATGGCGCGTACCTTGGCGAGCAGCACGACTTCCGAAACCGGTTTGCTCAGGAAGTCATCGCCACCTGCAAGAATGCCCTGGGCGAGCGTGTCTTCGTCGGTGACCGAGGAGAGGAAGACGATGGGCGTCCATCGTGAAATTCCGGCGTCATGGCTGTCTTGTTCCCAGGCCCGGATCTTCTGGGTGAGCTGAAGGCCGTTGGTATGTTGCTGCGTGGTGTCGAGCAGAACCAGGCTGGGCCAGGTGTCGCGAAATATCTGCAAAGCCTGTTCGCCGTCGCCGGTGGCCATGGTCTGGATGTCCGGCAATTGGCGCAGGCATTCGCAAATCAGGGCGCGGTTTGCTGCCGACGGATCAATGACGAGTACGCTGGGTCTCGCGCGGTCCGGGGGCGCTGGCTTGAAAGTGGTTGGATAGGCTTGGCGCGTCAGCATATTGCGGGATCATAGCACCGCCAAATGAATGGCATAGGGAGTCTGGCTCATTTTCCTTGGGGCCGACCTGGAGTAATATGTGCTCGCTTTCCATACGGTACCGTCTGGAAAAAAGACAAATATTCAGGAGATGGCGACGATGCAAATCAAGGACAAGGTATTTCTGGTGACTGGCGCGGGCTCGGGGTTGGGGGCGGCGACGGCATGTGCGCTGGCTGAGGCCGGGGCGAAAGTGGTTTTGGTGGACCTCAACCGCCAGGCCGGCGAAAAGCTGGCTGCAGAACTGGGCGGCAATACCTGTTTCGTCGAAACCGACGTCGCCAACGAAGCGTCGGCACTCAAGGCAATCGATACGGCTATATCGATGTTTGGCGCCTTGCATGGCCTGGTTAACTGCGCCGGCGTGGCGCCGGCCGAAAAGGTGCTGGGCAAGGAAGGGCCTCACCGATTGGAGAGCTTTTCCCGGGTGATCAATATCAATCTGGTCGGCACGTTCAACATGATCCGCCTGGCTGCCGATGCGATGATGAAACATGAGCCGGATGCCGGTGGCGAACGCGGTGTGATCGTCAATACCGCCTCCGTCGCCGCTTATGAAGGCCAACTTGGGCAGGTGGCCTACGCTGCCTCGAAGGGCGGTATCGTCGCGCTGACCTTGCCGGTCGCCCGCGAACTGGCGCGTAGCGGCATTCGCTGCATGACCATCGCGCCAGGCATCATGGAAACGCCGATGCTGCTCGGCATGCCGCCGGAAGTGCAGGATTCGCTGAACAAGATGGTGCCGTTCCCGACGCGCATGGGCAAGCCGGCCGAGTTTGCCGCGCTGGTCCGGCACATCGCCGAGAATGCCTACCTCAATGGCGAAGTCATCCGCCTGGATGGTGCCATCCGGATGGGCGTCAAATAAACTATACTTCGGCTCCGTCCTTGACCCAAAAAGGCACTTCGGTGCCTTTTTCATTTGTATGCCCGCCGCTTCCTGTTATCACTGTGGACTGCCCATTCCCGACGATGTCGATCTGTCGGTGACGGTTGGCAGTGAGCCGCGGGCGATGTGCTGCTTCGGCTGCCAGGCGGTGGCGCAGTCGATTGTCGATAACGGTCTGGCCGAGTATTACCGCAGTCGCGATGCCATGCCCGAGTCGCCGCGCGAGGCCATGCCGGCGATTCTCGATCAACTGGTCATGTACGATCACGCCGAGTTCCAGAAAAGCTTTGTCAGGGAACTGGGGCAAAACGAGCGCGAGGCGTCGCTGTTGCTCGAGGGCATTACCTGCGCCGCGTGCATCTGGCTGAACGAAGAGCATCTCGGTCGCCTGCCCGGGGTCACGGCCATCAACATCAACTACACGACGCGCCGGGCCCGTGTCCGCTGGGACGAGAGCCGCATCAAGCTCTCGGATATCCTCGCTGCGGTCGCCGCCATCGGCTATCGCGCCTATCCATACGACGCCGCGAAGAACGAGGAAATTTCCCGCAAGGAACGACGC
>CAIYYE010000191.1 GCA_903930395.1 uncultured beta proteobacterium | reverse complement strand
CCCAGCACAAGCGCTGGGGCTTGCTCAAGAGCCATCCGGATTACCTGGCCATCGCCAAGCAGGTCAATCGCATCGACATCTACAAGCAGGGAGCCACCGCCGCCGGCGTTGCCTTGCCGAAGAGCGACATGCGCAGCCACAAGCTGATCGACGGCGTGGTCTGGGACGGCAAGGATCCGGCCAAGTATGCGGACGGTTTCAAGGTTAAAGCTTAAGGCAAGCCGGGAAACGTCATTCGAGCCAAAGCGGAAATGACGTTTCCCCCACACCAAGGAGAATCCGATGAGTGCAATCACGATAAGCGGTGATTTTGGCCTTGCCAAGCCAGTCGACCGAAGCACAAGCAGCCCGCCGGTAGCGCAAATCGCAGCCGAGCCCGCCAAGGAAAAGAAAATGGAAAAAACAGCAAGCGTGCCGGCCGAACCGGGCACACCCTTCGCCGAAACCCTGGCCAATCTTGGTCGTGCCATCCTGCCGCCCCTGCTTGGCATGGTTGTGCTGATCGGCATCTGGTACATCGCCACCATGAAGGGCGGCAGCATTCCCGGCCCGTTGCAGACCTGGGATGCAGCCACCACCCTGTTCGCCGACCCGTTCTATCGCAATGGTCCGAACGATCAGGGCATAGGCTGGAACATCCTATCTTCGCTGCAACGCGTCGGCATCGGCTTCGGCTTTGCCGCCGTAGTCGGCATTCCGCTCGGTTTCATCCTCGGTCGCTCGGCCTTCCTGTCGGCCATGATCAATCCGATCATCAGCCTGCTGCGTCCGGTTTCGCCGCTCGCCTGGCTGCCCATCGGCCTGCTCGTCTTCAAGCGGGCCGACCCGGCGGCGACCTACACCATCTTCATCTGCTCGATCTGGCCGATGATCATGAACACGGCGCAGGGCGTCCAGCGTGTGCCGCAGGACTACCTCAACGTCGCCCGCGTGCTCGCCCTGTCGGAGTGGAAGGTCGTCACCAAGATCCTGCTGCCCGCCGTGCTGCCCTACATCCTGACCGGCATTCGCTTGTCCATCGGCACCGCCTGGCTGGTCATCGTCGCCGCTGAAATGCTCACCGGTGGCGTCGGTATCGGCTTCTGGGTGTGGGACGAGTGGAACAATCTCAAGGTCGAACACATCATCATCGCCATCTTCGTCATCGGCATCGTCGGCCTGATCCTCGAACAGAGCCTGATCATGCTGGCCAAGAAGCTGACCAAGGAATCATCATGAGCGGAGTGCACAACATGGAAAAATTCGTCCAGGTCCAAACCGTCGGCCAGACTTTCGATACCAAGAAGGGCAAGTTCGTCGCCCTGCGCGATATCAACCTGACCATCAAGCAAGGCGAGTTCATCGCGTTGATCGGCCACTCCGGTTGCGGCAAATCGACGCTCCTCAACCTGATTGCTGGTCTGACCAAACCGACCGATGGCGTGCTCCTGCTTGAAGACCGCGAAATCGCCGGCCCCGGCCCGGAGCGCGCCGTGGTTTTTCAGAACCACAGCCTGCTGCCCTGGCTGACCTGCTTTGAGAACGTCTATCTCGCCGTTGAGCGGGTTTTCGGGACCAAGGAGGGCAAACAGAAGCTGCGTGAGCGCACGGCTGCCGCCATCAGTCTGGTCGGCCTTGACCACGCCAGCAGCAAGTATCCGAATGAAATCTCCGGCGGCATGAAGCAGCGCGTCGGCATCGCCCGGGCGCTCTCCATGGAACCCAAGGTGCTGCTCATGGACGAGCCGTTCGGCGCCCTCGACGCCCTGACCCGCGCCAAGCTGCAGGACGAGCTCATGAGAATCTGCGAGGCGACCAAGGCGACGACCGTCATGGTCACCCACGATGTCGACGAGGCCGTACTGCTCTCGGACAAGATCGTCATGATGACCAACGGCCCGGCGGCCACCATCGGCGAGATTCTCGAGGTCAATCTGCCGCGTCCGCGCAACCGTCTGACCCTGGCGCACGATCCGGCCTACATCGGCTACCGCGCTGCTGTGCTCGAGTTCCTCTACGAAAAGCAGGCGCACGTCGAGAAGCAGGCGGCCTGAAGACTTCAGTCGAAGTATCGTCGCCAGGCGTTCAGCGCAGCGACATTTGCCCGCCGGGTCAAACTGGCGGGCATTTTTCTTGATGCATCTCCTTTGCATTCAGGCGGCCAGGGGGCTAAGGTTCGGGCATTCAGTTTCGGACAAGTATTGATGCTAGCGAACCCGGGCCGGCTGTCACGCAAGATCATCGGCATGCTGGTGGCCTTTTTTCTCGTGGCTGCGACGGCCATTGGCCTGACTTTGCTCATCTCCTGGCAGCTGGAAGGGGTTGCTGCCGCGATCAATGATGCCGGCAGCCAGCGCATGCGCACCTACCGCATGGCACATCTGATGGCGCGTGGCCTCGAGTCGATGACGCAGGAGACAACCGCGGCTCAGGTGCTGGGCGAGGAGCGGGCGCAGTTCGACAGGGTGCTGCGTGATCTGCAGTTGGGTGATCCGGTTCGCCCGCTCTCGCCGCCGCGTAATGTCGAAATCCAGCAGCGCCTGCAGGCGGTTGAAAAAATCTGGCAGGAAACGATGCAGCCTCTGGTCGCCAAATATCTGGGCGGCGTTCGGGCTGAGCGCGAGGCAGCGCTCGATCAATTCGACAGCGCACTCGAACCCTTTGTCAGCACGATCAATGAACTGGTCCTGTCGATGGAGCGCACCTACGCCTCTGACACCAATCTGCTGCGTACTGTGCAGGCGGCGCTGGTTCTCCTCGCCATCATTGGTACGTATATCCTGATCCGCTATTTCTCGCGGCTGGTTATTCGGCCGGTTGGCGTCCTGCATGCCGGCATGCAGCGCATGACGGGCAATGACCTGACGGTTCGCCTGCCGGTCGCTTCCGACGACGAACTCGGTGGCTTGGCCCACGGCTTCAACCAGATGGCCGAGCATCTGCAGGATGCCTATGGCACGCTCGAACAGCGCGTCGAGGCAGAGACCCGGCGCCTGGCCCAGCGCAATCATGAACTGGGCATCCTCTACTCGGTCACCTCGTTTCTCAGTGAGCCGGCACCTGTCGAAGCGATGAGCGAGGGTTTTCTCGAGCGGATCATGAGCGCGCTTGGGGCCGATGCCGGGGCGGTCCGCATGTACGAGGCGCAGTCGAACAAGTTGTACCTGATCACCTCGGAAGGCTTGTCCGAGACCTTTCTCGACCGGGAGGGAGAAATGGATTGCGGCGACTGTCTGTGCGGCGAGGTATTCCAGAGTGGCGGCTCGGCCGCCTTTGCCACGGTCAATCCACCCGAGGGCATGAAGCTGCGCACCTGCATCCGCGAAGGTTTTGCCACGGCAACGGCTTTCAGCATTCTTTACGACAAGCAGAAGCTCGGCGTCTACAACCTGTATTTCTGGCGTCCGCAGGCGCTCTCCGAGCAGGAAATCCATCTGCTCGAAACGCTCGGCCACCATCTCGGCGTGGCCATTGAAAACCAGCGCCTGAAATCGCGGGAGAAGGAACTGGCCGTTTCCGAAGAACGCAACCTGCTCGCCCAGGAGTTGCACGATTCCATCGCCCAGGGCCTCGCCTTCCTCAACATCCAGGTCCAGTTGCTGCAGGATTCGCTGCGCAAGGGAAAGACGGACGAGGCCATGCAGACGGCCGGCCAGTTGCGCGAGGGCGTCCAGGAAAGCTACGACGACGTGCGTGAGTTGCTGGTCCATTTCCGGACGCGTGTGCATCAGTCCGATCTCGATACGGCGATCCAGTCCACGTTGGAGAAATTCGAGGGCCAGACCGGTATTGCGACGGAATTTGAGCGTATCGGCACGGGAACGTCACTGGTGCCGACCGATGAAATCCAGATCATGCACATCGTTCAGGAGTCACTCTCCAATATCCGCAAGCACGCCAAGGCTGCTCAGGTGAAGGTCGTCGTCAGGCGGGAAGTCGGGCGGATTGCCATCGATGTCGAGGATGACGGGGTCGGCTTCGATCCGGAGTCCGATCCCAACTGCCTGTCCGACCGCCATGTCGGCCTGAAGATCATGCGCGAACGTGCGCATCGTATCGGTGGCGAATGCCGTATATCATCGAAACCCGGTCATGGTTCCCGCGTTACATTGACCCTGCCCCGTGAAAAGGTTGTCTGAAAATGAGCGAAAAAATCCGTGTCCTGCTGGTCGATGATCACACGCTGTTTCGTAGCGGCATCAAGTCGCTGCTGCAACGCAATGACGACTTCGAGGTGATCGGCGAGGCCGGCGATGGCCTCGAAGGGATCAAGCGCGCACGCTCGCTGAAACCGGACGTTGTCCTGCTTGATCTCCACATGCCCGGTGTTTCCGGGCTGGAAGCCGTCAAGGTCATCGCCGAGGAAATGCCGGAAGTCAGCGTGCTCATGCTGACCGTCTCGGAAGATGCGCAGGATCTGGTCGATGCCCTGCGCGGCGGGGCCAGCGGCTATCTGCTGAAAAATATCGAGACCGACGCCCTGATCGATGCCATTCGTCGCGCCGCCCAGGGTGAGTCTGTCGTTTCGCAGCAAATGACGGCAAAGCTGATCCAGGGCGTACGCAATCCGCCCAAAGCGGACGCGGCAGGGAGCGATCGGGATCGTTTCTCGCCACGAGAACGCGATATTTTGGCCGCGCTGGCGCACGGTGAAAGCAACAAGGAAATCGCCCGCAAGCTAGATCTGGCCGAGAGCACGGTCAAGATTCACGTCCAGAACATATTCAAGAAACTGAACATGAGCAGCCGCGTCCAGGTGGCGCTTTTCGCCGTCGAACATGGCTACGGACAGACGCGCCACGCCTGAGTCGCTATAGTCCGGCGCTTTTTAAAACAAAACCTCGACCTCGATGGTCGGGGTTTTGCGTTGATGGCGCCTGAGTTATGCGGCGGAACGGTATTGCGACGGCATGGGGTGGGTCCGTTGCAGGTGCTCGTAGGTTTGCGCCAGGTCCTTCACATGTTCGTAATGGCCGGCATCAAGCGCATGCTGCATGTTTTCGATAATCATCGTGTGCAGACGGCAGACGCCGTCGGGCGAGCAGAGCAAGACCTCGCTCATCTCTGCGGCCACGGTGACCGGGATATGCTCATGCTCGGCAATCGCTTCAATCTCGCCGCGCTCGAGATCACAATAGTCAATAACATCCTGAATGGAAAGCATTTTCTCCTCCTGGATAGAGACATGAAAAGTCAGGTAAAGACCCCTGCTTGTTATTTCTTTTCTGTCCGCCTTGTCGTTGTTTTCGGTGGAGGATTAACTAATTCTGGCTGATAAATCCGGAAAATCAAGTCGTCGAATGACTTAAATTCGCAGGCGGCTTTCCGGTAGCGGGTGCGCCAGTTGCAGGCGGCTGATGGTCGGCAGCAGGTCGAGCCGCATCTCTTTTTTCAACTGAGTGGCGCGGCTGCGCAATTCGTCGAGCGAGACATCGACCGGCTCGCCGCCGGTTGCGAAGGCGATACTGTTGCCGCTGTCGCACGAGGGAAATACAGCGACACGCTTCTCGAAAGCCGCGCCGATGCGTTCGACGCTGCCGGCAAAGCCCTTGTTGCGGCCGAGCAGGTTGATGCTGCACAGCCCCTTGTCGCTCAGGCGGGCGCGGCAGGCCAGATAAAAAGGCTCGGTATCGAGCACCCCGGCCTTGGCGTCCGGGTCGTAGCCGTCAATCAGCATCATGTCGAAACGCCGGTCGCCGCCCAGCATGTAATCGGCCCCGCAGCCGATCACCACGTCGAGTCGGCGTGGGTCATCCGGCAGCTTGAAATACTGGCGGGCGACGAACTCGACCTGCGGATTGATCTCGACCACCGTGATCCGGCAGTCGGGCAGGTTGCGATAAATGAACTTGGCCAACGAACCGGCGCCGAGACCGACCAGCAGCGCTGTGCGTGGCCACTGGCCAAGCGGCCGCATGAGCAGGCCAGCCATCATTTCCCGCGTGTAAGCCAGTTCCAGCGACCAGGGGCGGGCAATGCGCATGGCACTCTGTATCCAGTCCGAGCCGAAGTGCAGATTGCGCACGCCGTCTTCTTCACTGATATCGACCGAGTGTCGGGGTGTCTTTTTTGTGGGTCTCATGCTTGGGCGCCGAGGAATGGGGTTGGTACCCCCAGGTGGAATCGAACCACCAATTCGCCCTTAGGAGGGGCGTGTTATATCCATTTAACTATGGAGGCACTCAGCGCTGCGCATTGTACCGGGGCGGGCAGTCTAGCGATAGATGGCGTCCGTCTGCCGGCAAGCGGCTAAAATGCCGGTTCTCCCAATGCGGGGCCAGCTTGGCGCCGCCCAAACTGTGTGCCATGCCCTATCTAAAACTCTCCAATGCCTGCCTTGCCTACGGCCACGTGCCGCTTCTCGATCATGCCGATTTCCTGCTCGATCCGGGCGAAAGGGTGGCGCTGATCGGTCGCAACGGTACTGGCAAGTCATCGCTGCTGGCTGCCATGGCTGCCGGCTCCGGGCGGGGCCGACTGGATGATGGCGAGGTCTGGGCGCAGCCGGGCATCCGCGTCGGCTACGTGGCGCAGGAGCCGCCTTTCGACATGGAGGCGACGGTCTTCGAGGCAGTCATTTCCGGCATGGGCGAGAACGCGACCCTGTTGGCGGAATATCACGAGGTATCCCACAAGCTGGGCGAGATCGACGCCGACCACGATGTGCTGCTCGAGCGCATGTCCGAACTCCAGCACGAACTGGAAACGCGCGGTGCCTGGGCCTACGAGGCACAGGCCGAGCGCGTCATCGAACGCTTCGGGCTGGACGCCGATGCCCGGGTCGGCAGCCTGTCCGGCGGTCAGAAGAAACGCCTGGCCCTGGCTCAGGCTCTGGCGGTTGCTCCGGAAGTGCTGTTGCTTGATGAGCCGACCAATCACCTCGATATCGCCGCCATCGAATGGCTGGAAAACCTGCTCATCGAATCCGGCGTGACGCTGTTCTTCATCACCCACGACCGCTCCTTCCTTGATCGCGTCTGTACCCGCATCGTTGAACTCGATCGCGGCAAGCTGGTCAGCTTCCCCGGCAGTTTCAAGGATTACCAGTTGCGCAAGGAGGCCATGCTGCACGAAGAAGGCCTGGCCAATGCGCGCGCCGACAAGCTGCTCAAGGAGGAAGAAATCTGGATACGCAAGGGCGTCGAGGCGCGGCGGACGCGCGCTGTTTTTCGCGTCCAGCGCCTCGATCAACTGCGGGCTGAACGCCAGGCCCGGCGTGAGCGCATGGGCAAGGTCAATCTGCAACTCGATTCCGGCGACAAGAGCGGCAAGCTGGTGGCCGAGCTTGAGCACGTCTATAAATCCTACGGCCAGCGCGACATCGTGCGCGATTTTTCGACGCGTATTCAGCGCGGCGACAAGATCGGCCTGATCGGCCCCAATGGCGCCGGCAAGACGACGCTGCTGCGGCTCATCCTCGATGAAATCAAGCCGGATCAGGGCATCGTGCGCCAGGGCACGAAAATGGACATTGCCTATTTCGACCAGTTCCGTACCCAACTTGACCCCAACTCGACGCTCTCTGACGTCATTTCACCGGGTTCCGACTGGGTCGATATCGGCGGCGCCCGCAAGCACGTCATCGGCTATCTCGAAGACTTCCTGTTCGCCCCCGAGCGTGCCCGCTCGCCGGTCAGTTCCCTGTCCGGTGGCGAACGTAACCGCCTGCTGCTGGCCCGCCTGTTCGCCAAGCCGGCCAATGTGCTGGTCCTCGACGAGCCGACCAACGACCTCGATATCGAAACGCTCGAGCTACTCGAAGAATTGCTGCAAACCTACGAAGGGACGCTCTTCCTGGTCAGCCACGACCGGACTTTCATCGACAATGTGGTGACCCAGACCATCGCCGCCGAGGGAGACGGCACCTGGCAGGAATACGCCGGCGGCTATAGCGACTGGGCGAACTACAAGGCCAGTGTGGCCAAGGATGCGCCGAAGGTCAGGGCTGAAGCCAAGCCGGTCGCCAAGGTGGCGGAGCCGGTCAAGGT
>CAIYYE010000190.1 GCA_903930395.1 uncultured beta proteobacterium | reverse complement strand
GTCTTGCCCTTGAAGGGCGAGTCGTTGGCCGGATCGAGTCCGAGTGCGTTCGATGAGGGGTCTGCCATGAGATCTCCATGAAAGCACCCAGGTTAATCAGGCTGCGCTAAGCTTTGATGACAGAAGAGGTCATCCGAATGTCACAATTCGGCTATAAAATTCGCGGATTTTCCCCATGCGCCTGCTTCCCACCCTGCTCGCTCTGCTCACCATCGCGCCAGCCGCCCAAGCCGCCCGCCCGATGGTCACCGACGATGCCCGGCTGACCGATGGCGGCGCCTGCCAGCTTGAGTCCTGGCTCCACCTGCACGGCAGCCAGCACGAACTGTGGGCTTTGCCCGCCTGCAACCCGGGTGGCAATCTCGAACTGACCTTCGGCGGCGCACTGGCTTATGCCGATAGCCGCCAGGAAAGTGGCGCCGCCGTCATTCAGTTGAAAACCCTCTTCAAGCCACTCGAAACCAATGGCTATGGCGTCGGACTTGCAGTCGGTTATGCCGCGCAACCGGGCAGCTCCCATGATGCCAACCCTTACTTCTACGTCCCGGTTAGTTTTTCGCTGGCCGATGACAGGTTGGTCATCCACACCAATCTCGGCGTCACCCGCGAGCGCGAAAACAGTGAGAACCGCTTGACCTGGGGCCTTGGCAGCGAAATCCAGATGAGCGCACGGAGCTATTTGATTGCCGAAACCTTTGGCCAGGACAAAGGCACTCCGTTTTTCCAGGTCGGAGTTCGCCACTGGATCGTGCCCAATCATGTCCAGATCGACACCACCTACGGCAGTCGCTTCGACGGCATCAGCGAGCATCACTGGTTCTCGATCGGCCTCAGGCTAATCTCGCCGACCTTGTTCTAGATCACATGGCCTGAATTTGTAACACGCCTGAAACACGGATATCGGCAACCCTATGCTAAAAGGCAGATTGTCTTTATCCGGAAGCGAGAACCATGGTTTTCTTCGAACTTTTTTCCCACAACCCGACCATCATCAAGGTTGCTGCCGGCCAAGCCCTGTTTTCGGAAAACGAGGATGGCCACATGATGTATGTCCTCGCCGTCGGCAGCGCCGAGGTGATCGTCAACAACCGGGTCGTCGAGCGCCTTGAACATGGCAGCATCGTTGGCGAAATGGGTCTGGTTTCACCCGGCCCGCGCTCGGCCAGCGTCGTCGCGCTGAGCGACTGCGAGTTTGTCGCGGTCGATGAAAAGCGCTTTCAGTTTCTCGTCCAGCAGACCCCGTTTTTCGCCACCCAGGTCATGCGCGTCATGGCCGAACGCCTGCGCCATCTGAATCAGATGGTGACGCCGCTCGAAGACATCTGAGCCTCGGACACCAGCCGGTATTCGCCACACCAGCCGTGTGGCCCAACCACCGGATGACGCCAGTGATGCGCTTCACGCGGCGAACTGTCGCCGGCGAAGACGGGCGGGTAGCGGTGGCAACTGCCGGTCAGGGCATCCACGGCGCGAAAATAGCAGCAGCACAGGCAGCTCGCCACGGCTCCCTCGCTCATCGTCGCCCTGTTCATGCGACCGAGGTCTGAGGCAAGACCTGGCCGATCTGGTTGTGCGCCAGATCGCGATAGAGCCTGGCCAGTCGCTCGGCCATGGCGACATCGCTCCATTCACGCGCATAGCCAGGGGCCTCATCGGCCAGATGCTGCCAGGCTTCGGGATGCTTCAGAAACTGGCCGAGAACCTCGCCAAAGGCCCGCGCATCGTTGGGGGGAGAAAAGGCACCGCGGCCGGGTGAGAGGATATCGGTCGTGCCCATTTCCGACAGGGCGATGACCGGCAAGCCGGCGGCCATCGCCTCGAGCAGGACCAGCCCCTGGGTTTCGGTGCGCGAAGCAAAGACAAAGACATCGGCCGCCGCATAGCAATCCGGCAAGGCCTGCTGGCGATCGAGATAGCCGATGAAGAGCACCGCATCGAGCAGGCCGAGCGCCGCCGTCTGCGCCTTGAGATCCGCCATCGCCGGGCCTTCGCCGGCGATCACCAGCAGGCTGTCCGGGCGGACCTGGCGCGCCTGGACAAGCGCCTGGAGGAGGAAGCCGATATTCTTTTCATGGGCCACACGGCCGACGAAGAGCGCCACCGGACGCTTTTCGTCAATGCCGAACTGCTGACGAAACCTGGGGCCGTTGCCGGCGGCAAACTGGGCCATCGGGATGCCGGTCGGCAGAACATGCATGGGCGAACTCACCCCATAGGCGTCAAGGCGCTGGCGCATCGCCGTCGACGGCACGATAACAGCATCGAGCTGATTGCACTGCCGGCGGGAAAAGGCCCGCGCCTGGCCGCGCAGCCAGTTGGCCGGGACCAGTCTGGCGTAGTGCTGCAGGTACTCCTCGAACAGCGTGTGATAGGTCGCCACCACCGGCAGATTCAATGCACGTCCGGCTTTCAGGCCGGCGTAGTGGGCAATGAAGGGGGTCTGGACATGGATCAGGTCGCAATCCTTCGCCGCCCCCAGCACGGCCTTGTGCATGGCCCGCCAACCGACCAGGCGGTCTTCGCGGTCACCCGGCACGGGCCGTCCGGCGACGCGAATGATGCCCGGCTCGTCGGCCTCGTCGCCGTAACGCGGCACCACCAGCCGGACCTCCACACCCTGCGCCGACAGTGTCCGGCGAAAGGTCTCGATGGAGGTCGAAACGCCATTGACGCGCGGAAAATACACGTCGGAAACCATCAATACACGCATCTCAGACCTCTATCGTTTCGCCAACCGGCGCTGCCAGCATGGCCATCGGCGCCAATTCGCCCCAGGTGACCAGCTCAAGCCGTCCATCGAAGTGCTCGACAATGGCCGTACAGGAATCGACCCAGTCGCCACAATTGACGTAAGTCAGGCCGTCGATCTCACGGATCGTCGCCCAGTGGATATGGCCGCAGATGACGCCATCCAGGCCGCGCTCCTTGGCATGATGAATGGCCGATTCCTCGAAATCGAAAATGAAGGTCAGCGCCGTCTTGACCTTGCGCTTGGCGTAACCGGCCAGCGACCAGTAGCCGGCAATGCCGAGCTTGCGCCGGCACCACGAGAGCAGCGTATTGATGCGGACCAGCAGTTCGTAGGCCTTGTCACCGAGCACCGCGACCCAGCGATGGTGCCGCGTCACCTGATCGAACTGGTCGCCATGAATGAGCAGGAAGCGGCGACCATCGGCCATTTCATGCACCAGTTCATCGACGACCTCGACCTCACCAAAGACAATGCCGCAATATTCCCGCAGCACCTCGTCATGATTGCCCGGTATGAAAACGACCCGGTCACCATGCCGCGCCCGGCGCAACAGCTTCTGAACGACAGTATTCTGGGCCTGCGACCAGCTGATGCTGCGACTCATCGCCCAGAAATCGACGATGTCGCCGATCAGGAAAGTCTGATCAGCCGGATGTTCACGGAGAAATTCGAGGAGTCTGTCCGCCTGGCACGCCCGCGTGCCAAGGTGGAT